>NZ_BBPW01000748.1:0-3163 GCF_001028545.1 Treponema endosymbiont of Eucomonympha sp.
CCCGAATATTTTTTGCAATTTCTATAGGGTTAAGCGTTACCTGTGTATAAAAATATGCAAAAAACACAATCAGCAGGACTAAAAACAAGTTATACCACATCCCAGTAGGCGAAAGAATCCCCGCTATGTTAGCGACCCAACGAACATTTTGTCCAAAGCTTGAGGCAATTTGCAATGGGAACATCAAAGGTGAAAATTTGAAATACAAGAATGTAAACTGTTGGTTATATCTGCTGATATTTCAAAAGAGTCTAATGCGGCACAAGGTTTATATCGCAATTTGATTCAGAATATAGTTACAGGTGTTTCAATAGGTTTTTCAAAAAACTTGATTATTACCGGAGTTGGTTATCGTGTGGAAGTAAAAAAAGATTTGTTGTTATTGATAGTAGGATATTCTTCCGAATTTAATGTAGTGATACCGGAAGGGGTTTCAGTTATTGCCGATGCTCAGGGAAAAATAACAATTTCCGGTATTAACAAACAACGGATTGGTGAATTCAGTGCCCAAATCAGAAACATCCGCATTCCAGAACCTTACAAAGGTAAGGGCGTTCGTTACGAAACAGAGGTAATTAGATATAAAATTGGTAAATCCGGTGTCAAATAAAGACGAGGTATAGGATATGTTGCGAAAGATGTGTGATAAAAAACGAAAACGACTGAAGCGAAAATTTCATATTCGAAAACGGATTTTCGGTACGATAGAATGCCCTAGAATGACAGTAACTCGTAGTAACAGAAATTTATATATTCAAGTTATTGATGATTCTACCGGGAAAACACTCGCTGCTATTTCAACTTTAAATTTTTCTTCATTGCAGGCAAATGTTCTGGGATCGAAACAGCTTGGGGAGGAGATGGGTAAAGGTCTTGTAAAAAAACACATAAGCACGATAGTGTTTGATCGAAATGGGTATCTGTATCACGGTGTTATTAAAGCATTGGCTGACGGGCTCCGTAAAGTTGGAATTATATTCTAGGAAATAGTGTGGAACACAAAAATCGCGAAAGAGATCGGTACCGCCCAAAAGAATTCATTGAAAAACTCATAAAGTTGAATCGCACAGCAAAAGTAATGAAAGGTGGACGGCGATTTACTTTTTCCGCATTAACTATCATTGGGGATAAAAAAGGTAGAGTCGGTTTTGGATTCGGCAAAGCAAATGATGTAGCGGAAGCAATTCGAAAAAGTCTTGATAAGGCAAAACGGAATTTGATTATGATTCCGATAAAAAACGGCACCATCCCGCATGAAATCATAGGAAAATTTAAAGGTGCATCAGTGTTTTTGAAACCAGCTTGTTCGGGCACTGGTATTATTGCTGGCGGTGCGGTACGAGCGGTCATGGAAATGGGAGGTGTTACTGACGTGCTATCAAAATCACTGGGGGCAACCACATCGGTAAATGTGGTACATGCTATGTTTAACGCGGTGAATCATTTGATGGATGCACGGGTTATTGCGAAGAACAGGGGTAAAACTTTGAATACCTTATGGAGTTAATGGTGAACCGACTGCAAATTACATTAATAAAAAATGCTGTTGGGCAAAACCCTGCAAAATGAGCAACAATACGGAGTTTAGGTTTAAAAAATTGATTCAGTCGTTAAACAGGAATGGTCTAGTCGGTTTCACACCTTGTAAAGACAGAGGAGAGGAATAGAATAATGTCTGATTTTTTACTATCAGCACCATATGGAGCAAACAAAAAGAAACATATTGTAGGACGTGGCACGTCTTCCGGGATGGGTACGACTGCCGGTTTTGGTAACAAGGGACAGCAGTCTCGTTCAGGTGGAAAGGTATATATCGGTTTTGAAGGTGGACAGATGCCTTTATTTCGACGTATCGCACACCGAGGGTTTTCAAATTATCCTTTCAAAAAGGAATATGCGGTGGTTAATTTGCGAGATATTGAATTTAAATATGTGAATGGTGAAACTGTTGATAAGAAATCTTTGATAAAAAAAGGACTGTTGAAGCGATCGCAGAATTTATTGAAGATTTTAGGAGACGGGAATCTTTTCAAAAAACTTATTGTTAAAGCAGATAAAATATCTGCTTCTGCAAAAAACAAAATCGAAAAAGCTAATGGAACGATTAATGTCACTGATAAGTAAACGGGAGCATCTAGTATGCCAAAGAATACAATTCTAAATATGTTTAGAATAAAAACGCTACGCAGCCGTATGTTTTTTACATTCTTGTTACTCATTATTTTTCGATTAGGAAGCGTATTGACTATCCCTGGTATTAACCCACAGGCATTGACGTTGTATTTCAATTCTTTGACACGCGGTAATAATGCGTTTGTCCATTATATGGACTTTTTTGCCGGTGGTGCATTTTCTAATTTTTCTGTGTTCATGCTGGGGGTGATGCCCTATATTTCAACACAAATTATTATGCAACTTGCACTTATTATCTTTCCTTCGTTAAAACGAATTGTGCAGGAAGATGGTGGGCAAAAAAAATTGCAAAAGTGGATACGAATAAGCACGGTATTTGTTTGTCTGCTTCAGTCTTTGGCGATAACTTATTACGCAGCAAGTATTCCTAGTGCGATTGTTATTACGAATCAGGTATTTTTTAGATTATTTGCAATGTTGGCCGTAACAACGGGGACAATGATTGCAGTATGGTTTGGCGATCAAATTACAGCGCGAGGTATCGGAAATGGAATTTCAATGCTGATTTTTGCTGGTATTATTGCACGGTTTCCTTCGTCAATTTGGGAATTAGGCAACATGGTACGGAATAATGATATTAATATCGTATTTGTTATTATCGTATTGATAATGTTTGTAGGTATTATTTATTTTGTGATTTACGAACAGCAAGGACAACGTAAAATTGCAGTACATTATGCAAAACGTGTTATCGGACGGAAGATGTATGGTGGTGCTAATACGTATATTCCGTTCAAAATCAATCCATCGGGCGTTATTCCAGTTATTTTCGCATCTTCTTTTTTGATGTTCCCATTGCAAATTGCCTCAAGCTTTGGACAAAATGTTCGTTGGGTCGCTAAAATAGCGGGGATTCTTTCGCCTACTGGGATGTGGTATAACTTGTTTTTAGTCCTGCTGATTGTGTTTTTTGCATATTTTTATACACAGGTAACGCTTAACCCTATAGAAATTGCAAAAAATATTCGGG
>NZ_BBPW01000749.1:0-9314 GCF_001028545.1 Treponema endosymbiont of Eucomonympha sp.
TAGGTAGTGTGGACTGGAAGGTAGAGGAATAAACACCTGACATGAATAGCGGCGATGAAGGAAGCGGTGAGCTTTGCATAGCGCGTAGCAATTCCCCGCCAGCGCTTGAGGGCGCGGAAGACGTTTTCAATGACGTGCCGCGCCCGATACAGTTCATGACTGTACGCTCTTTGCTCTTTCCGGCTTTTAACCGGAGGGATGACTGCTGCTATATCCGCTTCTTTAAGCATATCGAGCAGCTCGTTCGTGTCATACGCCTTGTCCGCAAGGAACGCTTCCGCTTCCAAATCCTCCATAAGGAGAGGCGCTTGATTACAATCCGCGACAGTACCGCTTGTCACAATGCCGCTTGCCGGTATCCCGTACTCGTCAACCGCCAAATGTAATTTGCTGTTCAGCCCCCTTTTGTGCGGCTAATGTCCTGACTGCCGCCTTGTGCCCCGCATGCGTCTGCGTGTGCCTTGATATATGTCGAATCTATCATAAAGATATCTCCGGCAGGCTCGCCTATTGCGGCGTCCGCCAGTATTCTCCATATTCCCTTGTCCCGCCAGCGGCAAAACCGCTTGTGTATGCTGTTCCAGTTCCCGAATTCTGGCGGCATGTCTCTCCACGGAGCGCCCGTGCGCGTCTGCCACGCTACCGCGTTGATAAACAAACGGTTGTCTTTCGCCACTCCCCCGCGTTTCCCTGCCTGTCCGGGCAGCAGTTCTTTTATCCGTTCCCACGCCTCGTCGCTTATATCGTGCCGGTGAATGCCTTCATTTTCTTTCATGCTTCCTGTTTTACCTCTTTTTTCCTCTTTAGTCCATACTACCTAGCATATTTCCCCGCTAATGTCTGGCGGCTCACAGGTAAAGGTTGCCTGTGCACAGGCAAGAGCTGGCGGTGTTCAGGCAAAGGTTGCCTGCGTGCGGAAACCGCCGCAAAGCCCGCTCGGTAGGCACGGTAGGTTCGCCTTCGGTTTACGGCTTATAGGCTTTCGCTCTTTGGTGCGCATGAAGCGGGACGTTTGGTGCGCATAAAGCGTTCCCCTTGCAGGGGAATGTCCGAGTTCCTTGAGGGAACTCGGCATAGTGGGTGGCATAAAGGTTTGCGCCCCTCGGTGAATTGCTCGGCAGGCAACTTGGTGGAAACTGCGACAGAGTCTCCTTGATAAACTCGGTAGCCGCTTATTCGCATTACGGCTCTCTACGCCTTACCTCTACGCTGCGAGTCTGCAAAGTAAACACGCCGTAAAGCCCGCTCGGTAAGCACGGTAGGTGTGCCTTCGGTTTACGACTTATAGGCTTTCGCTCTTTGGTGCGCACGAAGCGGGACGTTTGGTGCGCATGAAACGTTCCCCTTGCAGGGGAACGACCGAGTTCATTGAAAGAACTCGGCATTAGAGGCTCTCGTCCTTTGGCGGGCGTCAAAGGAGGCGTTTGGTGCGCATGAAGCGTTCCCCTTGCAGGGGAACGACCGAGTTCCCTGAAGGAACTCGGCATAGAGGCTCTCCCCCTCGGTGAATCGCTCGGCAGACACGGTAGCCGCTTATCCGCCCTGCGGCTCTCTACGCCTTACCTCTGCACTGCGAGTTTGCGCCGCTTCGCTTACCGCAAACTCGCGGGCATGGCGGGCTGGTGAACGGCATAGGGGCGGCAAACAAACAGGCATCCTTCTCCGCCGCCCCTCGGTAAGTCTTCACGGTAGCCGCAGTAGCCGCTTATCCGTACTACGGCTCATAGCCGCGCCCTCTCGGTGAATCGCTCGGTAGGCAACTATGCGGAAACCGTCGGCATATTGCTCGGTAGCCACGGTAGGTGCTTATCCGTATTACGGGCTTTATGCCGCCTGTCGGGTAAATCGCTCGGCAGACAACCAGCCGCTTGGTGCGCGGGTAAAATGAAACACGAGCAGGTTTCAAGGCGAAATACGGGCAAGTTTCAAGGCGAAACACAGGCGTGTCTCAAAGCCAGACACGAGTGCATAGGTACATGGGATTGACACGCTTTTAGGGGTTTATTACAGTCCTGTCTGCAAGCAGCCGCCAATGCGCCCGGCCGAAACGGACGCGGCACGTACCGAAGCCGGGCGCGGCGGTGGCGGCAAAGCGGACGCACGGAGTGCGTTCAGAACGCAAGACAACAGTCGGCGGACTATACGAGTAAAGGAAATGGGATGAAGACGACTTTTATTGCAATGATTGGAACAGCGATGATGCTACTGGCGGCGGGGTGCAAAAACGATGCGCCTTCCGTGCCGACCGGCGAGGAAAGCTTGTTTATAAAGAGTTTACCAGCGTTGAAGCCTTGCAAGACTATCTTGCGGGCAGCAGGGCGGGACTGACCCCAACGCGCCTGTTTCGCTTGCCTCTCCGCCGTAATGCTCACGATACCAATCATTCATTTGTAAACCGAGCCAAATATATCTGCCATTTTTGATATTGTGTTTTTAAATTCTTCCTCTGTTTTTAGTTTTACTTCATTCAACAAAACATTGTCATTTGTATTTGATTTCTCAATTTTATTGATAAAATCAAATGTTTCTTTTTGAATTTTTTCAAGCAAACTATGGTATTCCTGCGTTAATACGCCAAGTTGTTTTATTGACTCCATTTTTATATTGGCATCAGTAAATACTCCCGCATAATTTTTGTATTTTTCTCTATAAGCAACCATATCTGCTTCTTTTTGGATAATAAAATTATGTTCCATTCTTTCTTTTTCTTCTTCATAAGTGCTACTATTTATTAATAGTTTAAGAACGATAGGTATTATATATATTACTACCACAACTAGAAAGACAACTATTGCGCTAAAATAACTTTGCAAAGCTTCATTTTGAACAGGCAATGTTCTAAACATGATATAATTTTTAATAATATATCTTTCAAGCGCGTATGAAGAAACAAGCGAAACAAGTATAATAGATGCGGCAAAACTAAATGTTTTCACTCCAATAGTATATTTCACAGTCTTTCGTATTACAGACAAGATACCCCAATAGCCTATGAACATTATAAATCCATAAAATAATGAAATAAAAACAGATAGCGCAACATTCCCATTCAATACTGAATTCACAGTTATACACATAGTAACTATGGATAGTATGACTACATTTAATATTCCGACTCCCGCGGCAATAAAGCCATTTTTTTCAGTTGAGCATTTTTGTAAAATCTCCAAATTTGCCCCACCGATAAAACACATGCTTTTTACAAATTTATTCATAATTAGACGCCGTTTTAATTCTGGTTTAGCTTAGTTTTAAGAGCTTCTTTGAAGCCGTCTAGCAATTCACTGATAGTAGCAAAAAACATTTCTTGTTCTTTTTGAAGATTTTGTTTTAATTTATTATAGAGAAATTCATTGCCTTTATATTTCTCTGCGTCTTTTGTCTGCCTGTCTATACGTTCTGCAAACGCACTTGTACTACGATCAAAAGTATCCATCATTTCAGAGATTTTCCTTTGCGAAAATTCTGTTAGGTCGGTTCGTATCTGCATGGCTTGTTGAGATAGATCGCCCTCATATCCTTGCAGTTTTGATTTTATTATCATTTGTCCTTCATTTCTTGTTAGTTCAAGTTGGACATTGATATAGGCTTTTAACATTTCCTGACGAGTCTTAAATACATCTCGCATATTCTGAATAGTAAATTCTTCATTTTCTTTCAGAATTCGTCCGGGAAACATAAGCCCAAATAAACCGGGACGTCTTCTAATTTCTGATTCCACGACAGCCGCCGCGTCATTTGTACCGGTTTGTATCATTGCTTTTAAATTCTTTGCAACCATCTGCAAATCTTCTGGCTTGGAATCACCGAGTTTCGGCAAATTTTGTCGTTCGTCCATAAAATCCTCTAAAACAGTTACGCAAGCAAATCGTTTTTTCCGCGCATAGCCTGATTTTTCTAAAATATCGTCTACAGTTTTGACTATAGTACCGTCAACTTTCCTTAAACTGGAGTGTTCAGCTTCGCTGAGCACTCTATGTCGTCTGCAAGTTCTGCCGACAATTTTTCAACCTTGACGCTATCAGCATACAAACACATAACCAACGCTACGGCACTCGTAACACTCGCATGGCGCAGTTTTATAGCAAGCTGAGTGTATGCTTCTCGTAGAAAAACATAGCGGCTTTCTAGCGTTTCGTCAAGCGCCTTTTGCGGCAGGACGGGGAAGCGCCGGAAGCGGGCGCTTCCCCGCTTTTTTTGCGTCGCCGAAGCCCCCGCGGTGCACAGGCAAAGACTGCCCGCTCACAAAATTTTTTGCGTGACTCACAAAATTTTATGCGTCGCTCACAAAATTTTTTGCGTGACTCACAGGATTTTATGCGCCGCCCACAAAATTTTATGCGTCGCTCGCAAGGTTTTTTGCGCCGCTCACAAGGTTTTTTGCGTGGCTCACAAAATTTTATGCGCCGCCCATAAAATTTTATGCGTCGCTCATAAAATTTTATGCGCCGCCCATAAAATTTTATGCGGGACTCGCGGGACCTTGCGAGCGGCGCATAAAGTTGTATGAGCGGCTTAAAAATAGGTGCACACGGCTCGCGGCGAAGACCGGAATGCCGCGCAAAACAGCGCGCGGGAGCGGGCGAATAGGCGGAAGCGTATGCCGGAAACTTCAGTGCAAGGACCGCGGCGGGGCTGCTATACAGAAACTGTATAACAAAACACTGTTTTGATAAAATATTTTAAGCCCCCGCTTGTCTGCATAAGCAAGGAGTTGTTTATGCAGAAAAATTCAAGGCTGTTTTACATTTCGCTGGGGCTGCTCGGCATAGGGCTTATGGCGGCGGTGTTCGGCACGATAACCATGTGGCTCTGGAACGCGCTTTTGCCGCCGCTTTTCGGGCTGCCGGCGCTGAGCTGGCTGCAAGCGGCCGGACTGCTGGCGTTGTGCCGGGTGCTGTTCGGCGGGATTACCGGCGGTTTAGGGCGCATTGTCGGCGGCGGCGGAAGGCGGGACGGCGCAAACTTGTTTCGGGGCAGGTGGAACGCGCTGTCTGACGAACAGCGGCGGCGCCTTGCCGAAGAAATTAAGAAGCGGCGCGGCTTTGACCCGCGGGGCGCTTTTGACTGCGGCGGCGCTTGGTCTGATTCCCGCAAGCGGGACGGCGACTGCGGCAAAGAAGACGCGGACAGCGGGAAGGGCGAGTAGAATACGGCCGTGCCGCAGACGACTGTCGCTCAAGCCTTTGCCGATTTTCGTGACAAACTGGCGTTTTTTATCCGCAAGCGGGTATCGCGCATAGAAGACGCGGAAGATATTCTGCAGGAATGTTTTTATCAGTTTGCCCGCGTGAACGAAATCGGCAAACCGGTGGAACAAACGGCGGCGTGGCTCTACCGCGTGGCGCGCAACCTCATCATAAACCGTTACAAAAAAAGGCAGGAAACGCAGTTACCGAGCGTACACGGCGACGATGACGCGAATTTTCTGGACGAAATCAGCGACGTGGTTTTTGGCGAGGAAACGACGCCGGAAACGGAATATCTGCGCGGTCTTGTGTTGGACGAAATTGAAAATGCGGTGAATGAGCTTCCTTCGGAACAGCGCGAGGTCTTTGAATTGACGGAATATTACGATATGCCCGTAAAAGAAATTGCGAAAAATACCGGCGTTTCGGTCAATACCGTGCTTTCGCGGAAGCACTATGCGGTGCTTCATTTGCGGAAGACGCTCAAAGAATTGTATGCAAATATTGTTCAAAAATAAATAAAAACTAAAATATTTCTTCCGTGCGTTTGTCTGCTTCATCAAGGAGAACAAAGCAATGACACCGGTAATACAGGTTCAAAACCTGACCAAGCGTTACAAAAACACGCCGAAGAATTCGGTAGACAATATCAGTTTTACCGTAAACGAAGGTGAGTTTTTCGCCTTCCTCGGCGCAAACGGCGCGGGAAAAACAACGACCATTTCTATCTTGACGACCACCCTTGGCAAAACATCGGGGGACGTTGCTGTTGCGGGATACGATATAGACGCGGACGCGAAAAACGTCCGTTCCCATATCGGCATCATCTTTCAAAAACCGTCCCTCGACCTCGACCTTTCGGCGGAGGAAAACATACGGCTTCACGTTTGCATGTACGGAATGTACGGGTATCGTCCGTTTTTTAAATGGATGCCCAAAGCATATCAAGAACAGGTTGTGAAGCTGGCGGAGATTATGGGTATAAGAGACAGTTTGCGGAAACCGCTCAAAACTCATTCAGGCGGTATGCGGCGGAAGATAGAAATCATCCGCAGTTTAATGCACCGTCCCGCAGTGCTCTTTCTTGACGAGCCGTCGCAGGGACTGGACGCGGTAAGCCGCCGCTCTTTGTGGGAATATATTGACCAAATCCGCACAGAATACGGCACAACCGTATTCCTCACAACGCACTATATTGACGAAGCGGAAAACGTAGACCGTCTATGTATGATTAATAAAGGGAACATAATATTTTCCGGCACCCCATCCGAACTCAAAAGCGAACGTAATCAAAAATCGCTTGAAGACGCATATATCAATTTGCTCACCGATGATGTAGTACTGCCATATTCAGCCGATGAACGCTGGAATAGACCGAAGGAGGAGCGGCGTGAATAATTTTTCAAAAGAAGTAAACGCGGTTGTTACCGTTGCAATGCGCGACATAGCTGTCTCGCTCAAGTCTCCGTCCCGCGTCGGCATGGCGTTAATCTGGCCCGTAATGATGCTTGGTATGTTCGGCAGTCAGCTGTCGCAAAATATGGGCATACATATGGGGTACGACTTTAATCAGTTTATGCTGGTGGGAATGCTGGTGTTCGGCTTGTTTTTTATCACGATGAACGGAATTGCCTCTCTTGTGGAAGACCGCGTAACTGATTTTACGCAGGAGATTCTGGTGTCGCCGGTTTCCCGATATTCAATAATCTTGGGTAAAATAATCGGCAGTTCGTTTATGAGTTATGTCCAATTTTTCGCAACGATTATAGTGGGGCTTTTTATCGGTGCGCGCCTTAGCGGTTCACAAATTTTGTTGTTGCTTGCAATCTCGCCGCTGGTAAATCTTGCGGCAGGTTCTCTGTCCGTTCTGTGTATCGGCTTTATCCAAAAAAGCGCCACGGCAAACGTGGTATTGATGATGCTCGGTATGGGGCAAATGTTTTTATCAGGCGCCATGATACCGATAAACCATTCGACCGGCTTTATGGCGGTACTGAGCCGCCTCCTGCCCATGACTTATTGTGTTGACCTGACCCGCGGGCTGTTTTATGGCGGCTCGTCGGGTACAATGACTATGTACGCCCCTGCGGTCAACCTGTTAGTCATCGCTGCTTTTACGGTCGTGTTCTTTATCGCGGGCACTACCGCTTTTGTGAGAGCGGAGAAAATCCGGTAAAGGCACGGAAGCAGCGCCGCCGTTCTTGGCGGTACTCAATTGAAATACTTAATAAAATGAAATTGAAATTCTGAATATGCAAATGGCGAAAACACATTAATAGTGGCTCATTTGTTCAACGCGTCAATTATCCGTTGTTTTTCGCCGCTTTCGTTTGTCCCGCAGCGAATAAACGGCAACCCATACTTCTCAAGGATTCCATTCTTTAGCTTGTCCCGTTCCGCTTGCTTAGTTCCTTCTTTGTGAAAACGGTAGCCGTCAACCTCCACGACAAGCCGCGGCGTTTTGCCGAGCTTATCGAAGATGAGAAAATCGACGTGTGTCCAATCATTTGCAGCGTACTGCTTTTCGTCTTTATTTAGCTTACTCAAGTTACGAACAATCATTTTCAGCGGAACGTGTACGGCAACGCCGTATTTCAAAAACCGTTCGTCTTTCAGTACGCCGCTTATCAAGGCAAATATGAGATTTTCGCTGTCATACTCCGATACGCGCTTTTGTTTTGCAAGAAAGGTTTTGCGCTCTTTCGCATAGCTACGGTACAGATAGTCGAATACGGAACGAACCTCGCTTTTGACAACTTCCCTATTGTTGTATTTGATATACCGCACGAGGTCGCCGATATTCGTGTCGCGCTCACTGTCGGCGGCGCTCACCACCACTATCAGCTGTGTAATGGCGCGGGATACCGCCACGTTTAGGCGGTTCGCGTTGTCGGCGAACTCCCCCACCTCGTTATCGACGGTAGAAAGCACTATGACGTCGTTCTCGCGCCCTTGAAATTTATCCACGGTGTCAGCCGTAACCGCCGTTCCGGCAAACGCCGACTGGAGCGCGTTAGTCTGGTTACGGTACGGCGTGACTATCCCGACTGACCCGTTGGAAATATCGAGTTTCTGCTGCGGAATAACTTCTTGCTTAATCACGTCGATTTGCCGCTGATTAACGCGGTCGCGGGCGTGATTTCCTTCGACGGTCTGATAGACGGCAAGAGGCTGGCACTCGGACTTTTGCTCGGTGAGAATAATAAGCTCTCCGTTGTAAAATTTTTGGTTGCAGAACTCAATAATCTTCGGGTGGCAGCGGTAATGCTCACGGAGCAAAACGCGCGGAGCATTCGGAAATAATTCCGTAACGGCGGAGAGCAAACTGTGGTTTTTATAGCGGTATACTTCCGGCAAGCCCGATTCGGCGAAAATCTTGTCGGTTGTTTTAGCTGTCCGGCTGTCAACTACGTTCGGCAATTGTTTTAAATCGCCGACAATTACCGCTTTCTTCGCGCACGATAAGGCAAGCGCGCCCGTGGCGAGGTCAACCTGCGACGATTCGTCGATAAGCACATAGTCGTACATAAGCGCGCTCGACAGACTGCTCCGCAGAGAGTATGTCGTGCTGAGGATTACGGGATACGCGGCGATAAACTCCTCCGAGTTTTTCCAAAGGTCGGTACTGTCAAATTGTTTCCGTGCGCCGCTGCCGTATTTTTCGGCGAGTTTATCACGGAACACCTCCGCCGAAAGGCTGGAGTACTCGCGCATTCTGGCGTCAAAGTCGAACGCTTCGAAGCTCGTATAAAGCGCGGAAACAGCGACGGTCAACTCTTGAATATTTGCTTCATAATAGCGCTTTTGAAAGAGGGCGACCATTGTTTCCGGCAAAACGCCATAAAACGCTTTGTCTGTAACATTGCGCCCCAAGTGGAACCGCTTAGGGATTTTTTCGTTGACTGTATAGTGCTCGCACACACACCATAATTTCACAATCTGCGGAGAAATAGCGCGAAACGCTTTATCCCGTATGCCGTACCAGAAACGGTTTTTCAAACACACGACTTGCGCCACAGCGCTTATACACGTAAATAAGTATAGCGACTAATTGACATCATTAATAGTGTGAGGTTTATATGTATAATATAACTTTGATTTGCACAATGCACAGAGAAATAGGAA
>NZ_BBPW01000750.1:0-6563 GCF_001028545.1 Treponema endosymbiont of Eucomonympha sp.
TGGATATCGGTTGTTATCGCGGACTTCGACACCGAAAGGGTTTACCAGTGCGTGGGCAACGGACGAATACGAATGCGCGTACTCGAAAAGGTAAAAAAAAGACCGTTGCTGGCAAGAAAAAAATATACAACAGAGAGATTATCATGGTAGTTACAAAAAAACGAAAAGAAAAAAAAAGTGTATATGAGGGGAATGTTTATATGGATCCTACTATCAATAACAACAAATCTTTTTTTACTTCCACACGATAACCAACTCCGGTAATAATCAAGTTTTTTGAAAAACCTATTGAAACACCTGTAACTATATTCTGAATCAAATTGCGATATAAACCTTGTGCCGCATTAGACTCTTTTGAAATATCAGCAGATATAACCAACAGTTTACATTCTTGTATTTCAATTTTCACCCGCGCGGTATATGCTTTCTGTAATTTACCCTTCGGTCCTTCAACTATAACTAATCCCGGCAATATAGAAACTATCACCCCAGAGGGAACGGCTACAGGAATTTTACCAACACGAGACATTTTTCCCCCTGTCGTCTACCAAATGATACAAAGTAACTCACCGCCGACCATTTTTTCTGCGGCTTTCTTACCAGTGATAACACCAAACGAGGTTGAGATAATAACAGTCCCATACCCATTATACACGCGAGGTAATTCTCTACATTTCGAATACACGCGACAACTGGGGGTTGAAATTTTTTTCAATCCGTGTATCACTGATACACGAGATTCATCATATTTAAGGGATATTCTCAGGATATTCTTTCTGTCTTGATTAATTTTTTTAAAGTTACCGATATACCCTTCCGTTTTTAAGATCTTCACGATTTCCAATTTAATCTTAGAAGCAGAAACATCTATTCTTTCATGGTGAACCACAGCCGCATTTCTTACTTTGGCAAGCATATCTGCTATGGGATCTGAAACACTCATATTACACTCCTACTACCAACTGGATTTCGTGATGCCCGGTAACCTACCCTCACTTGCCATCTTTCGAAAACACAAGCGGCACATCTTGAATTTTCTCAGATACCCTCGAGGTCGCCCACAAATTTGACACCGATTTACTCGTCTTGTACTAAATTTTGGAAAATTCGCCGCTTTAATTATCAGAGATTTTTTAGCCATAAGTTTCTTTCCTTTATTTTTTAAACGGCACACCAAACTTTATCAGTAATAAGCGCGCACCATCATCAATGATGGCACTCGTTACAATATTGATATTCAACCCACAAATTTTTTCAATTTTATCAAAATCAATTTCAGGAAAAATAATCTGTTCCGTTACACCAAGAGAAAAATTACCGTGACCGTCAAAACCAGAAGTTTTCACACCGCGAAAATCTTTTACACGGGGCAATGCTACATTTATAAGGCGGTCAAGAAATTCATACATCCTCGCTCCCCGGAGCGTAACCATTACACCAATTTCATTGCCTTTTCGAAGCTTAAAATTCGCAATACTTTTTTTTGCTT
Source organism: Treponema endosymbiont of Eucomonympha sp. (assembly GCF_001028545.1). NCBI lineage: Bacteria > Pseudomonadati > Spirochaetota > Spirochaetia > Treponematales > Treponemataceae > Treponema > Treponema endosymbiont of Eucomonympha sp. The sequence goes on from NZ_BBPW01000750.1 coordinate 1,490, forward strand.
TTGTTTTCACAGCTTTCTGACCTGTAATTACCGAAAGCTCATTTGCTACAGCATCAAGAAGTTTTTTATCCGAAAGTGCTTCACCTACTCCCATGCTCACCACAATTTTTTCTATTGCTGGGACTTGCATTATAGATTTATACCCCATCTCTTTGAAAAGCATGGGAGCAATGATTTTATTATAAATTTTTTCAAGGCGAGGTTCCTTATCCATTATACTATATCTCCACATTTACGACAAACACGACCTTTCAGTCCACCACTAGTTTTGTATTTGACTCTTGTATGACCACATTTTTTGCATACAATCGCTACGTTTGAAATATGAAGTGAAGCCTCAATATCAGCGATTCTACCTGAGTCTTGTTTATTCTGTCGTTTTAGGGTTTTTTTGATAATGTTTATGTCTGAAACAATAACACATCTTTTCTGTTTGAAAACTCGCACTATTGAACCACGCTTTCCTTTGTCTTTACCAGCAATGACTTCAATCATATCATCTTTGTGAATTTTGAGTTTATTCATCGTGTTCTCGTTATAGAATTTCTGGTGCAAGTGATGCAATTTTCATAAAATCCATATCGCGCAATTCTCGCGCTACCGGACCAAAAACACGTTTTCCCTTCGGGTTCATATTCGAATCGATAATCACGCATGCATTATCGTCAAAACGGATATACGTACCGTCTAAACGCCGATATTCCTTAGAAATTCGCACAATTACAGCTTTCTCTATTGTTCCCTTTTTAATCGTAGATATCGGGATAGCATCCTTTATCACCACTACCACTACATCTCCAATGCCAGCATAACGATGTTTCGAGCCTCTGAGTACCTTAATACATTGTACAAGTCTAACTCCGGAATTATCAGCAACATTTAAATTCGATTGCATTTGAATCATAACTTCCTCCGTTTATTGTGCTTGCTTAAGAATTTCAACAAGTCGCCAACATTTATCACGACTAAATGGACGGCATTCTACAATTTGTACTTTATCACCAATATGCGCTTCGTTCTTTTCGTCGTGAACTTTGCATTTTTTAATACGTATTATATATTTTTTATACAGTCGGTGTAGTTTTTTCGTTGAAATAGATACCACAATTGTTTTGTCCATTTTATCGCTTGTGACGACTCCAACGCAAACTCGTTTTGATAACTTTGTTTTCTGAAGTTCTTTCATCTGGTTATTCTTCTCTATTTTGTCTAACAAGGCTCCCCCCGATAAATGTATTCAACCGAGCGATTTCCCGGCGCAATATATGTTTTTTCATTTTATTTTCAATATGTCCCATTATCATCTGAAATCGAAAATCCATATATTTTTTCTTTAATTCATTTCGTTTGATAAGCAATTCAGCATAAGACAATTTATCATTTTCTTTTTTTCTCGTCACACTTCACTCCTTAGTCGATAAAGGAACAATGAATAATTTTCGTCTTAATTGGTAATTTACTACTGGCAAGTCGCATCGCTTTTTCTGCTATTACCAAATCAACGCCGCCAATTTCAAACAAAACTTGCCCTGTTTTAATTACGGATGCCCAAAATTCAGGTACACCCTTACCTTTACCCATACGAGTCTCCGCAGGTTTTTTTGTAATAGGTTTATCGGGAAACACTCGAATCCACACCTTCCCCTTCCGATTGATCTTGCGATTAAGCGCAATACGTGCCGCTTCAATATGACGAGCGGTCAACAAAACAGAACATTCAATCGCAATTAAAGCAATATCCCCAAAATCAATTGTATTCCCACGAGTTGCCTTTCCTTTAATTCTGCCCCGCTGTACTTTCCGGTGTGCTATTCTCTTTGGGCTAAGTACCATTAACTACCCCTTCTATTTTTACAGAGCGACTCACCCTCTGTTTTTATCTTTATTATACATCATACCATGATATACCCATACTTTTACACCGATTTTTCCAAACGTGGTTTGTGCTTCAGCAAATCCATAGTCAATATCCGCTCGAAGTGTATGAAGCGGTACTCGTCCTTCTTTTTGTTCTTCAGTACGCGACATCTCTGCTCCACCAATACGTCCTGAAATACGAATTTTTATTCCCTGTACTCCGGCTTTTACTGCATTGTTTATTGCTTGCTTAAGTGCTCTACGAAATGATCCGCGATTTACCAACTGACTGGCAACATTCCGCGCAATGAGTGAAGAATTTATATCTGCCCGTTTTATTTCTTTAATTTTTATCTGTACTTTATGAATAAGATTTTTTTGAATTTCAACACTATTTTTTTCAATGCTAGACCCTTTTACTCCGATAACTATTCCTGGACGAGCTGTATGGATAATAATAGTTATCCGCTGTGGATATCGTATAATTTCGACCTCTGCAATATCAGCATTTTTGTATTCAGGTATCATATCAATCATTGTACGAATTTTCCTATCTTCAAGTGCAAATCTAGCATATTCGCGAAAATCAGCATACCAATGAGAAGTCCATGTCTTATTAATACCAAGTCTCAAACCAATTGGATTTACTTTCTGTCCCATGCTATTTCTCCCTTTTCTCGCCAACTACAACGGTAATATGACACATTCGTTTCAAAAGCATATTCGCTCGGCCTCGCCCACGAAACCACGTCCGCTTGAGGCGAGGACCTTCGTCAATGCGAATTTCTTTCACATACAGCATATCTTCGCTGATTTTTTTATTTGTATTGAGTGCATTCGAAATTGCCGATTTCAGTGTTTTAAGAATTAGTCGCGCTCCTTTTTGAGGTATATTCGTTAAAAAAATCACAGCTTCCGAGCATATACTCTGTTTTATTATACACGCTACCGAACGAATTTTCGTTGGGGAGGCAAAAAGAAACTTTGTTACCGCACGGTATTTGTTGTTTACCATCTTGCTTCCTATTTTTCTATTTTTTTGTCTGAACCGCTATGAGTGCGAAAAATTCGTGTAGGTGAAAATTCACCAAGCTTATGTCCGACCAAATTTTCGGTAATATATACCGGTACCCATGACTTGCCATTATATACGGACACGGTATTACCAACCATTTCTGGAATAATCGTCGAACACCGCGAATAGGTTTTAATTATCTTGCTGTCCGTCGTCTTGTTCATATTAATAGTTTTCTTATATAAACTTTTTTCAATAAAAGGACCTTTTTTAATTGATCTTGACATAACAATCTCCTATTTTTTCCGCCATACAGTAATAAATTTGTTGGATATTTTCCGTTTGTTTCGTGTTTTATAGCCACGACACGGTTTCCCCCACGGAGTAACCGGATTGCGGCCTTTACCAGCGCCTTCACCGCCGCCGAGTGGATGATCGACAGGGTTCATAGCCATACCACGCACCGTCGGACGGATTCCACGCCAACGAGTACGCCCTGCTTTCCCCAAATGGATATTCGACAAATATCCATTACCAACTGCACCTATTGTTGCATAACAACAGATGTGTATTTGGCGCATTTCACCAGAAGGCAATTTTATTATAACGTATTTCCCGTCTTTTGCCGTGATTGTTGCCTCCGTTCCCGCAGAACGGACAAGTTGACCACCTTTGCCAAGCACAAGCTCAATATTATGCACAGTAAAACCCACTGGAATCGCTGAAAGAGGTAATGTATTGCCCACTGTTGGTTCAGCTTGTTCACCTGATAAAATTTTTTGCCCAATCATCAAATTCTTTGGAGCAATGATATAACGTTTTTCTCCATCTGAATAAAAGACAAGTGCAATATTGGCACTTCGATTCGGATCGTATTCAATAGACTTTACCGTGCCGGGAATACCATATTTGTCACACTTAAAATCAATGATACGATATTTTCGCTTATGCCTTCCGCCACGGTGGCGAACAGAAATTTGCCCACCAGCACCACGCCCGCTATGAGATACAGACGCTCTTATCAAACTTTTTTCCGGTTTATCAGTGGTCAAGTCAGTTCTGAATAAATCAATTCTGTCTCGTGTACCAGATGTTACTGGCTTATATATTTTAAGAGTCATTTTATAACCTCATTTTTTACAAAGCATTACATACCTTCAAACATCTTTATAATTTCACCCCGCATAAGTTTTACGACAGTTTTTTTCCAACCGGAAGTGTGTCCCGTATATGAACGCACCCGTTTTGTTTTACCAAATACATTCATCACCGTACATTTTACTACTTTTACCTCAAACAATTTTTCAATAGCGTCTTTTATTTGAAATTTATTCGCGTCAATGTGCACTTTGAATACATATTTCTGTTGTTCTCGGAGCATTGTCGTTTTTTCTGACAACACCGATGCTATAAGTATATCCTCTCGTAACATTATTTACTACTCCTCCCCGACGGCATGGTAAAGCTTGTTCAATTTTTCTACCGCAGATTCAAGAATAATCACCCGTCGACTATAGTACAAATCATGTGCCCGAAGTCGATTATACGACAAAAATGATAGACAAGGAATATTATTCCCTGCACGTTTAATCATCGTATCACTATCACTCAACACGATGACCGTCCGTTCATCTTTCATGAATCGATTAAGGATAATCAACAGTTCTCTTGTTTTACCGTTTTCGATAGTAAAATCTTCTACCACCGTTAAACAATTACTCCGTGTCTTCATACTTAAAATCGATTTTAATGCCAGACGTTTCATTTTTTTTGGCAACGTATAGTTATAATTTCTCGGTTTCGGACCAAAAATCACTCCACCACCTCGTAGTAACGGAGATTTCTTATCGCCACACCGTGCACGTCCAGTTCCTTTTTGTTTGTATGGTTTTACATTACTACCCCGTACAGCAGAACGATCTTTCGTACATACTGTCCCGACGCGTTTGTTCGCTAATTCATTATTAATAGCATAATAAACAATATATGCATTGAAGCTGTGATTTTTTTAACGAATATACCTCAAAAAGGAGCGCGACTAATTCTTAAAACACTGAAATCGGCAATTTCGAATGCACTGGAATCGCTGAAAGAGGTAATGTATTGCCCACTGTTGGTTCAGCTTGTTCACCTGATAAAATTTTTTGCCCAATCATCAAATTCTTTGGAGCAATGATATAACGTTTTTCTCCATCTGAATAA
>NZ_BBPW01000751.1:0-11467 GCF_001028545.1 Treponema endosymbiont of Eucomonympha sp.
TGTCCGGGCAGCAGTTCTTTTATCCGTTCCCACGCCTCGTCGCTTATATCGTGCCGGTGAATGCCTTCATTTCTTTTCATGCTTCTATTTTACCTCTTTTCCCCTATCCAGTCCACACTACCTAGAGCACCAGTTTTCCCCGCGCGACCGTGTAGATATCTTCCAGCAGTTTGAGTCCGCCGGAATACCCTGCCACGTGCCCGTTTATGACGAGGCGGTCAACCATAGGGTATGAAATGTTGACGAAGTGACCGGGTATTTCCTGCGCTACGGTGCGTTCCCAGCTGCTGCCCAGAATGAGCGGGTACCCGCCGAAGTCGGTCGCCTTCATGCGCTCATGAATCTGTCGGCACTCGGTCTCAAATACCGCTTCCGCTTCAATGCCGTAATTGAGCCTGCGGAACTCCGCCGTAATCGCGTCGCGATATTGCTCCGGCGGGGAATCGGTGAGGTACTGCGTGGTCGGGTACATGCCGAGGTCGTTGACCAGAAATTTGGTATATGCCAGCGTGTATTGCGAATCAGACACCGTCACAAATCGCTTGGACATAATCCGCTGTTCCAAGAAGATGTCGGCATACCGCTCAATATAGTAGTAATACTCCGCCTCGCGCTCGTTCACCGCCCGCTCGACAGTAACCGTATCCACGTCGGCGAACTCTCCAACAGCTCGCAGGAACTTAGAGGTCTCAAACGCGCCGATAGGCAGCACGGGATAATGCAGCAAAGGCGCGCCGTAGCGTTCCGCTGTAAAGCGCGCGCTTTCTATGCCGACCCACGGCGACACCAGCACGTTGAACTCCGCCTCGGGTATTCGGTCTATATTGAGGATTCCGCGCCCGTGTCCGAATATGGTATTCGGCGTTAAGCCAAGCGCGGCGACGAGAGATTCCAATTCCCGCAGGTTGCCGAGCCAGAACGGGTCTTGCATCGGCGGTCCCGCAAACAGGTTCACCAGTCCTTTTCGTTTCTTCGGTGGGGACAGCGGCAAGTATTGCTCGAAGAGCGCTTTCAGAATCCAGTCGTGCCCCTCGTAGTTGTTGCCCCTAAAGCCGGGTGTATTCGCATACAGCACTGGCTTGGAAGCATTTTTAAACTGCTGCACCACCTCGCCCACGTCGTCACCGATGATTTCAGACGTGCAGCCGGTGAGCACCACGAACATATCCGCGTCTATGATTTTAAGCGCGTTCTCGATAGTCTCCTTCAGTTTGTCCGTTCCGCCGAATATCACCTCTTTCTCGCTCACGCTGGTACAAGGGAATATGTTCGGCGAGAACAGCCCCGACGTGCCGGAGTTGTCGTTGAGCTTTGCCCCGCAGCCTGGCCCGGAATGCAGGATAGGAATGGCGCGAGGTATCGCCTGCACCGTCTGCATTGCCGCAAGCGCACACTTGTAGCGCGGCTGGTCGAGGATTCTCGCCATTACACCACCTCTTTCAGCATCGCCTGATTCTGTTGCGCATACCACCAGTCCGTATACGGCAGCTTGACCCGCGCCGCAAGGTTCTTCTCAAAGCTGCGGTTCCGCACCGTGTCCCGAACCGCTTTAGCGAACGCCAGCGTCCCTTTGTAACCGAAAATCAGGTACTCGTCGGCGACATACATAGCGGCAAAGCCTTGTTTGATTGCCCACACGGTTGACCCCGGGTGCCGTGAAAAATAGATATCCGGCTGGTACCGGTGCAGGATATTCAATACTTCAAAGTTCTGCATATCCGCTACGCTAAATTTGATATTGTCCGGTGAATGGCTCCTCAGGTGATTCAGCGCGGGCGGCACTTCTTTGTTATCGTACTGATAATCATAGTGCCACGCCGCCGCCCACACTACCGTCATGCCGAGTTCCTGAAGTACCCGCGCCACCTCATACGTGTAGCCCGGACCCATTGCGATAACCGCCCGCAGCCCCGCTAAATCTTTTTTAACTTCCTCTATCTGCGGCAGATACTTCGCCCGCTCCCGTGCCAGAAACGCCTCCGCTTCCGCCGACTTACCTATGACGCGTCCAAGCTCGCGGAACCACGCTTCAAAACCTGCAATGCCCATAGGGTTTATGGTGCGGACGTAAGGCACGCCGTATTTTTCTTCCAACGCGTTCCCCAGATAGGTACCGAGCGTGCCGCAGATGCAGACGGTAGCGAGGGATTCCGACAGGTGTTCCAATTCCTCCACCGTCGAATTCATGTACAGAAACTGCGGTTTTACGCCCAGTTCGGCGAACATAGCGGTAATCTGCGGACGCTCGCTTTCGTAGAAGTTTTTGAAGTTGACGACGTTGCGTTTTTCTTTGGGCGGCTTGACGATTGCCCGCACTACCGCGTGGTCAGACACGTCAAATCCGGACGCCCAGATGCGCGATTTGAACCCCTCGCAATGCACCGGCTCCACCGTAACGCCTAGTTCCGCCATCAGTTCTGAGGACAAACTGTCTATATCCTCGCCGATAACCCCCGTAACGCAGGAGCTCGCGATAAAAATCGCTTTGGGGCGATAGTCTGCATACACTTTGCGGGCAATGCTGCGCACCGCTTCCACCGCGCCGAATACGGTGTCGCGCTCGTCGAGGTCGCTCCCGATAAGCACTGAACGGTATACCGCGCCGATTCGGCCGGAAATCTGCCGCGCGAGCGTGTTAGAGCCCGCCGCCGTTGCACAACAGCCCGACGGCGCGTGGTAAATCACCGCAATGTCGCGTATCCCCTGCAACTGTCCGATAGCGCACATAGACAGGCACATGCTTGACTGGCTAAAGCAGCGCTCACGATTTTGGAGTGTGCCGCAACGCGACTGGTGTACCAAATCGTGCAGGTCGCCGTTGTAACCGGTAATAGAACCCAGTCGGTTTTCCCGCGTACCTACCGTCGGCTCGTTCAGTCTTCCTTCAATATCAATCGCCATAGTTTCTCCTGTTATAGAACAAAATCCTCTCTCAAACTCCATATCCAGCCGTATGATTTACGTGTTGGAGTACAAGTCTTCCAAAAACGCGAGCGCCCCTCGATAACCCGCAATAGCGCGGTTGAATATCAGCCGCTCCGTATTGGGATATGAGGCGACCAAAAATTGAATGTTCCGCTGCGTCGCGTATTCCCGCTCGTTGGTGCTGCCGACGACGAGCGACAATTCCGGAAAGCGCGACAGCGCCTGATTGATTTCCCACTGGTCGCCCGTGAACACCACTTCCGGTGGCTTCGCATAGTCCAAGTCGCGGAGCGCGGCGGCAAGGTACTCGCGGTCTTCGCCGACGGGCACCGGGTCGGTAACGATGCTCACCTCCGGCGCAAAACTGTATTCATTCGCCAGAAAACGGGTCAGCCCCGCCACATTCGCCGATTCACCCACCACTGCGTACCGTTTCCAGCTTTGCACGCCGATAGCGCTTTCGAGGTAATGGTAAAAATACCGCTCCTCTTCCGCAATCGCCTGTTCCGCCTGCGCTTCCCGACCGAGCGCCTTGCCCACGCCGCGCAGGAATGCCGCCGTATCCGCCGCGCCGACGGGAACGAACGGGAAACGCAACGCCGGAATGGCAAAGCGAGATTTATACTCCTCCATAGCGTCTTTCAACAGCCACGGCGACAGCACGATATTGAGCGCGGCGCGGGACGAAGAACGCACCGCGTTCACGCCTTCGTCTTGCCCGAAGAAAGTATTCGCCTTCAGTCCAAGCTTGCCGAGCAAGCGGCGGATTTCCTCAAAATTGCCTTCCCAGAAAGGGTCGTGGTACGGCAGGATTCCCAGCACATTCACCAAATCTTGCCGTTTCTCGCGCGGCTCCGGCTCGACAATGCTGTCCAGCAGCGCCTTCACTGCGATTTCGTAGCCGTGATAACTTTCACCCAAGAAACCGGCTGACTGCACCGCGTACACCGGGTGCCCCGCATCGCGGTACCGTTTGGCGAGGCTTTCCACGTCGTCGCCGATTATGCCCGCCGTGCAGCCGGTCAGAATAAAGTATGCGTCCCCGCGAATGATTTCGATAGCGCCCGCCACGTGGGTATCGAGCTTCTCTATCCCGCCTAAAACCACGTCGCGCTCCAGCATGTTGGAGCAGGGAATCTGCACGCCGGAGATGAGCGGCACCCGTCCGCCCGCCTGCCCCGCTTCGCCCACAGTCGTCTGCATACAACAGCCCGGTCCCGTGTGGTATATCTGCACCGCCCCGTTGAGCGCGGAAAGCGCGGCGTTTACCCCGCCCAACGCGCAGTTCCCGTGGGGATTCTCCAATATCTCCGATACCCGCACTGTGTCTGATACGGCTGCGCTTGCTACGTTCGCCATGATTCCTTCCTTAGCAATGCTTTAGTATTGCTTGATAAACTTAAACGGGTCGCTTTCGTACCACGAGTCGCGGTAGGGAAGCCTTGCGTGGGCGGACAGCCGTTTGTTGTAGCCGGGGTTTTCAAGCTGAGACGCCATTTTGTTCCCCAGATACACCAGATTTCGATAACCAAGCGTGGGGCGTTTCATATCGAGCACGTGGGTGGTCGGGAAGCCCAGCTTTGCCGCCCACGACGGCACGCCGACAAACACGTCGGGCTTCAGCTTCTGCAACAGGTTTACCTGCTCAAACGGCTGCATATTGGCGACGTCTACCTCATAGCTGCCGTGAACGCCGTTGAGGTAGTCAAAGTCTATGAGCGCGTCGTTGTCGAAGGTGGGCGTTTCCAGCCCGACCAGCTTCATGCCGAAGTCGCTGATGAGCGCGGCGGCGGCAAACGAGCGCCCCGTGCCCCCGCAGATGAACACCCGCTTGCCGTGCAGCCGGTTATAAATGTCTTGCACCAGCGGGGCGAACTGTTCGCGCTGGCGGGCGATATACGCCTTTGCCTCCGCCGTCTTGCCGAACAGTTCCGCAACGCCGAGGTACCATTTGTCGGTGTTGCGGGTACCGATAGGCATAATCGTGTGCGAAAACGGAATGCCGTATTCTTCCTTCAAATCGACCATGAACTCGTCGGCAAACACTTTGCAGATCGCCGTAGACGCAGCCGCCCTCGGTATCGTGCGGAGTTTCTCAAAGCTCGAATAGAAAGGAATATAGTTTATGCGTATGCCGATTTCGCCGAGCATCCGCTCTATCTCAAGCTGGTCGAGGTACGACACGCTCGGCGGCGCAAACAAATTGAGCAGGTCGGGTATCGTGTCGCCCTTAGGCGCGTCTTTCAGGATATACTTGCCTATTGCCAGAAACGCCGCGTCATAGCCTGACGCGCACACCTTCGACTTGAACCCTTCGCAGTGCACCGGCACCAGAAGCGGCGCGGCGCTTTTTTGCGCGTCCGCGACGATAGCTTCAATATCGTCGCCGATGATTCCCGACGCGCAGGAAGTGAATATGAATATCGCCTTGGGGTTGTAGCGTTCGGACGCAAGGCTGATAGCCTTCCGCAGTTTCTGCTCGCCGCCCAGAATGATATCCCGTTCGTCCAGATTGGTCGCAAGAATGCGCGCGTTCTTGACCGCATAGTTTCCCCGGTGCATCTGCCCTACGCGGTACACGTCGTTCGCCCCGCTGCAGCAGCCGGTGCACCCGATCGGCGCGTGCACGATGAACGCCGAATCCGCCAGCGACAGAAGCGCGTTAATCGAGTTGATTTGCTGGCACTGCAGCCCCTGGCTGAAGGTGCGGTCCGCCTGCCCTATGCAGTTCGCGCGGAAATTTCCCGCGCCGCGGCAGCTTTCGCCGCCCCAGTCGGTTACCGTTGCCGTATGCGTCCGGCTTTCCCGAATGCCCGAATACTCTCTTGTCATAGCGCCTTCCTTAACAGTTCCGTTCGTAAATCATATTAAAATTGCGTATTTAATAGTGTGTGAGAACAATATACATTTTCCGCGCTGCTTTGTCAAACCGTCCCGGATACGCTTGCAGAAATAACCCTCTTTCGGGCAACAAGCGCCGGGCATAAAAAAGACAGGCTTCTGTTTCCCGCCGCAGCGGGAGGAGTCTTCCCGCTGTAATGTCGGAGGTCGCGCCGCTGTGGCGGGAGGAGGCACACCATAGTGGAGAATCTCCTTCCTGTAGCAGAAAAGGTCTTCCTATTATAGGGAGGCGCAGCCGAAAAAGAGTCCCCGTTTCCTTGCATAAACCCCTTGCCCATATTACAGTGTTTCCGTGGATTTATTCGCCGAAACCGATACCGCCCTCGACGTGGCGCACGCCGCTTTTATCGAAGGGCTGCGCCTTTCGTGGCAGGAACTTTTTGAGGGCTTTGATACGCTTCGGGCGATAACCTATTCTTCAGACACAGACTTCATGACAAAACTGGTCGGCAGGTTTGAAAAAGCTGAAATCATCTTCGGTTTTTCCGAAATACTGTCCTATACCTTGCAAGAAATCATCGCCTATCAAGACAAGGCTGTTGAACGCATAAAAGAAAGCGCCGCGAAAAACAAAATCGACTTGGTTTCCCGAATCGACGCGGGCACGCTGCGCCTCCTCGTGGCGAGAGAGCACAAATCTCACGAAAAACTCTACCTGCTCAGAAACAAGGACGGCGGAACGAGGGTCATCATCGGCAGCGCCAATATGTCAACCGCCGCCTTCACCGGCAGGCAGCGGGAAAAACTGTGCTATATGGAAGAGTCCGCCGCTTTTGACTGGTACGCCGCCTCCTTTGAGCGCTTGCGCGACGACAGTTCAGACGAGATTAGCGTCACGGCTCTCCGCCTCGATGAAAGCGGCGACAGCCTCAGCGTCCTGCCCATAGCCGACACCTTGAGAGTAAAGAAAGCCCTCATCATCGAGCCGGCGCAGGAAAACCGCGAAGAGGCGCGCTTCGCCCTCGACGTGCGGAATCTGGCGACGAAACTTTCGCCGTTCATGCCGAAACCGGACGCGGCAGGGAAAACAACCTTGCTGCCGGAACATATCCGGCAAACCGTGCGGCGCATTGAGAACGCAAAGATACAGGAGAAAGAGCTTGGCAGCGTGTTCCCCGAATTAACTTTGGACTGCGAGGCAAAAACCGCGGCGCTCAACGGCAAAACCTTAGACCTGCGCCCTGACAAGGAGCGCGTCGGCGCCGACGCGGCGCTTTTTCTGAAATATATGCAGGGTTACGAAAAGTTCCACGGGGACGCGGCGTCTTTGCAGAAACGCTACTACGACTTTGCGGTGTGGTTTTTCGCCACCCCCTTTATGGCGCGCCTCCGCTATGAGGCGATACTGAACAATCAAAACCTGCTGCCGTACCCGGTGTTCGGTTTGGTGTACGGTCAAAGCAAGGCGGGAAAAACCAGTTTCTTGGAAACCTTGGTCAAGATGATGGTCGGTGAAAAAACAAAGATGAACGCCGTGGATTTCACCCGCTCCAATATTGAGCAACTGAAGCGGACCGTGAAAGGGGTGCCTATCGTCGTGGACGACCTGACCCAAAACCGGTTCAGCGCCCACGCCGTCGAAACCATTAAAAACGACGAGTTCGGGCGCTTGGACGGACTGCTGCAGTACCCCGCGGTGGTAATCAGCGCGAATGAGGACGTAAAGGCGGTGGCGCCGGAAATTGTGCGGCGCACCATAATCTGCCGCGTGCAGGCGGGACTCAAAAACACGGAATTGATAAAAAGCAACCTGGTGAAACGGGTACAAACGCGCATAGGCACCGCCTTTTACCGCGAATACCTGCGCCGTATGTTTGACCGCATAGACGCGGTCATCGGCGCAATCAGAAGCGACGATGACGCAGACGTCGGTCGGGACATTCTCGCCCTGTCATCCGCGGTGCTCGCCGAACTGTTTGCGGAATACGCCTCGTCCCCGCTCAGCGCCTTTGTGCGCCTCCGCACCACAGACGACTTTTTCGACGAAAAAATAACCGGAAGCCACGCCATAAAAACTATCCGCGACGCGTGGAAAACTAACCCCAAAGCCTTCGTCATAAACAAAAAACTGAACGAACTCCGCTACAGCGCCGGAGAAAATCACTGGGACGCGGTCAACTTAAAAAAAGAACTCCCCGAAGATTTGGAAGCGACCCGAAGCAGGGAATGCATTATCATGAAACTGGACAAAGCGAGCGAATTTTTCGGCATTGTTTTTAAGAGAAGGCTATTCGGGTGATTTGCGTTGCCCGCGCGGGCAACGTTCGAGTTCCTTCAAAGTTAGACCTGTGTGCTGCAAACTCGCGGCGTATATGGTGTTCGGCTTTGCCGAACGTTCGAGTTTCCTGAGGAAACCCGACAGAGAGACGCCTCAAAAGGTGTACCTTACGGCGTATAAGGTATACCTTTTAACCCTAAAGGTACTTTTTTTAACCCAGAAGGTGTACCTTTTAACATAGAAGGTACACCTTTTAACATAGAAGGTATACCTTTTGCCGCAGGTTTGGGCAATTCCGGCGCAGCCGGACGCGCCGCCTTTGTGCGCAAAAACAGCAAGAAACCGCCGAACACCTTTATGCCGCTGCGGGGACAGGCGCTCTCCGCGGCGGCATAAATCTTGAGCCTTGGGCACAATACCCTGCTGTTGGTTTTGAGCATTTTATCGCCTATACACGAGTAAAAAAATAGTTTAGCCTATAAAAACTATGGAAAAAGAACGGGCGCCGCAAAACAGGACAATAACTCTCACCGACGCGGAACGGCAGAAATACAAGGGCAGGCTTGTCCGCGCCGTTGATAGCGTAATGCTGTCTCAAATAATCAATAAAACACTTTGCGGCGATTTATTGTCTGTATTGGATAAATTGCCGAAAGGTTTTGCGGACTTGCTTGTTATCGACCCGCCGTATAATTTAGACAAAGACTTTAACGGTTTTAAATTTTCTAAAACAGATGATGAATCGTATTTAGCCTATTTACAAAAATGGTTCCCTAAAGTCATCGAAACAGTGAAGCCAACAGGGTCCGTGTATATATGCGGCGACTGGAAAAGCACATTTTGTTTGCATCAAATAATGCGCGACTATACCATAGTGCGAAGCAGAATAACGTGGCAGCGGGAAAAAGGGCGAGGCGCAAAATCAAACTGGAAAAACGCCTCGGAAGATATTTGGTTTGGAACAAAAAGCGATGAATATTATTTTAATGTTGAGGCGGTGAAACAAAAAAGGCGTGTTATCGCGCCTTATCGTGAAGCCGGCAAACCGAAAGATTGGGAAGAAACGGCATACGGCAATTTTCGATTAACGTGTCCAAGTAATTTTTGGGACGATATATCGATTCCGTACTGGTCAATGCCGGAAAATACAGACCACCCGACTCAAAAACCGGAAAAACTTATTGCAAAATTAGTTTTGGCAAGCTGTCCGGAAAACGGCATTGTTTTTGACCCTTTTTTGGGTTCGGGCACAACATCCGTTGTTGCAAAAAAACTGAACAGACACTATCTCGGCATCGAAATGAATGAAGAATACTGTTGCTGGGCAGAAAAACGTTTGGAAATAGCAAATACAGATAAAAATATTCAAGGTTATTCCAGCGGCGTGTTTTGGGAACGGAACACTTTGAACTTACAAATTATGGAAACTAATCGAAAACTTAAAGAGAAAATACCGGCTGTAAAACGAGAGAAAACACTTCTCCTAACACACGACTTGCGCCACAGCGCTTATACACGTAAATAAGTATAGCGACTAATTGACATCATTAATAGTGTGAGGTTTATATGTATAATATAACTTTGATTTGCACAATGCACAGAGAAATAGGAAAATGCAACTCAAAAGAGTTATATAATATTATTAAAAAAGTAAATCCCGAAATAATATTTGAGGAATTTGATGTTTCAAGAACAGGCGATGAATATTATAAAAATGGACATTATAAGAATCAAACCGTTTGTTCGCTTGAAACAATTACACTTATGCGGTATTTAGAAAACCATCAAGTTATACATATTCCAGTTGATACATATGACACAACAGATATTCATAAAGAATATGCGGATTATATGCATCGTAAAATATCTAAAAATAGCGAAGAATATACCAATTTAGTTAAAATGAATTTTATATTGTCATGTCAGCAAGGTTTTCCATATCTCAATAGTTTAGAATGCAGCGATCTATTACAGAAAATACGTTTCATTGAAGAAAAGTTATTAATTTTTTAAATGATAAAATGTTGCTTAACACATATAAATCATGGCAATTAGTTACAGATAATCGTGAGAATGAAATAGTAAAAAATATTTACGATCATAGTAAAAGCCATTGTTATAATAACGCTCTATTTATTATCGGAGCAGAACACAAAAAATCAATAATAGATAAAATTCAAGATTATGAAAGAGGAAATAAAATTAAATTGGAATTTTAACTTATAAAAATGGTATACACCCCGCTTTATATAACACACGGCTTGCGTTGCGCCGCTACACTCCTCCATTTGCCGCCCGCTTTTACCGTGGCTCGCCCCTATGCCTTTGCCCATAGGTGAGAATCTTTATGCCGAATTTCTCGCAAGGGGAACGCATTTGCCGCACAAGCAACAGATATTCGTCGACGGCAAAGATAAAACCGGCGCCATTCGCTTGTGGCAACGGAACGGCGGCACGGTCGATATAAGCTACGGCACAAACGGCAAAACGTATACCTATGCGGCACACCGTGTGCGGTTTGTCGACTCCGCACTCGCAAACCCCGACGCCGACAAATGCTTTGCATATCTGTACCGCATAGCGCAAACGGTCGGGCTGAAAGACCCCGACGGCAATAATATCCTCGCAAACCGGTACGCCAAAATCGGTTTTGTCAGCAAAGACAGTATGCTGTCGGCGTTCCTGCGCGGAAAATTGGATATACGCGGGACGGATTCTGTCGGCAACACGGTGTATCCGTTCGGCTTCAACCTCAGCCAAAAGCTGGCGGTGGAAAATGCGCTGTCAAGCCCGCTCTCTATCATAGAGGGTCCGCCGGGAACAGGCAAAACGCAGACGATACTGAACATTATCGCCTGCGCTATTATGCGCGGCGAAAGCGTTGCGGCGGTTTCAAGCAACAACTCCGCGACGGCAAATATCCTTGAAAAGCTGCAGAAATATAACGCGGGCTTCGTTGCCGCGCTGCTCGGCAACTCCGACAACAAGCGCGAGTTTATCGAATCGCAGAAACCCTTGCCTGATTTGTTGGCGTGGAAACTGTCGCCGGAGCGCGGCGCAGCCGTTCGGCAGCAATTGCAGACGCTGTTTGTTTCGCTTGAGCGTATGCTCGTCAAGAAAAACGAATTGTCGCGCTTAAAACAGGAGCTTGACGGGCTTGAGTTGGAGTACCGGCATTTCACCGAGTATTACAACGAAAGCGGCGCGCCGGTAGATATACAGATAAAAAATAGCGTAACTCCATATACCGCTTTGCAATTATGGCTTATGTGCGAGCGGAGCGCAGAGAGCGCCGTGCCGCCTAATTGGTTCGAGCGTTTGAAAAACCGTTTCTGGTACGGCATACGGGATAAAGCGTTTCGCGCTATTTCTCCGCAGATTGTGAAATTATGGTGTGTGTGCGAGCACTATACAGTCAACGAA
>NZ_BBPW01000752.1:0-8861 GCF_001028545.1 Treponema endosymbiont of Eucomonympha sp.
AATTTAGAGGCTTTGGTATCGAGGATGTGAGAAGCCAGTTTGACCATATCTTTAGATACCCGCGGACTGGGAATGTCGTCTAAATAATCTTCCTCAGCTCGCAGTTCATACGGATAGCGTAGTGTTGGGCCTAATAGACCTTTTCCCAATGGCTTTAGCGCAATGATGTGCTCTCGATTGGAAAGGACGACCCGCGCCAGCGCAACTCTTTCTTGGGGGTTGGTCACATCGCGGAGTTGGACGCCAGCACAGATAGAACGTCTCGAAGAACTGCTTGCTGCTAAAGCATCTCCTGCAAGAGCAGCGGTGGTTTTGAAGCGCTCAATAGTATCGGTTCAAGTCAAGGCGCGCGCGCTCGGCAAGCCGTTTCCTAATATGAGAAAACTGCGGCTCGCCAGAAATGCGGCGGCTGCAGCTTCTTCAGAAAACAGAACCGTATAGATGTTTGCCTGATTACTCGAAACGGCAACGGGACCCTGCGAGCCGAGCCGTCACTTCTTGCCTCGAAGTGCGCGATGCGCACGGCAGGAGTTTGCTTCGGTCGTATCCCGTAGCCTCTCAGCCTCTCTCTGGCGCCGGTTGATCACCAAAATATTCGGAGCAGGTCGCACCCTAAGCGAGAGGCGGGATACTCGTCCAAAAGCCGTTCCTCCCAAAGCCGGGCCTCGGTTGGCGCCCGCCGCCGTACCATCGGATCGACCCCTAAACGAAAGCAGGACGTATGCGGCATTCATCGCGCCATCCTAGGCTTCCAGCGGCTTCCGAAGCAGGAAAAAATTCGCCTGACGCTGTCGGCCAGCCACCAGTCGGTTCTTGGACTGACGTTTGGAACCAATCCCAATCCCTGCCGTTAAGGAAGCTTTTGTTGTCTGCGACTTGGACTCAGATATTTTAGAGCCGTCTTCTTCTTAAAACGCGGCCGATAGGGGGTGAAGGATGTCCAGTGGGGCTAACCGACCAGTTTCCGCCTTAACGCCCAAATCCTATCGGCCCATGGCGGCAGAACCCGGACCGATGGTGCTTTCGGCAATCCTTGCCGGCTCGCCCGACGCGATCTGGTGCTGGCGGACCGACGGTATCATCACACAGTGGAATCCCGCGGCAGAACGCCTGTTGGGGTTTGAGACTTCGGAAATCGCTGGTCAGTCCCTTCTGGAGTTGGTCACGCAGGCGGAGCGCTCAGTGGCCGAAAGCATGATCGAACGCGTGAGCGCCGGCCAGTCCTATGGCCCCTTCGAAACGGTCAGGGTGGGCAAGGATGGGAGAACGCTTGCCGTGGAGCTTACTGTCGTCCCGCTGCGCGACGAGAAGGGATTGATCGTGGGCGGAGCAACGTTTTGCCGGGACATCAGCGAACGCAAGAGCGCTGCGGAATCACTTTCGCGGACCGTCCGTGAGCTGGGAACGCTTTTTCACCTGACTGAGCGCCTGCAGGCTGCGAGATCCGCCCAAGAGGTCTATGAGGCGGCGCTAGAGGCGATCACCGATGCGCTGGAGTGCGAGCGCGCGTCGATTCTGCTGTTCGATTCGGCTTCCGTAATGCGCTTTGTCGCTTGGAAAGGACTCAGCGAGCAGTATCGTAAAGCCGTCGATGGTCACTCTCCGTGGACACCCGAGACAACTGACGCGTTCCCGATCTTCGTTACCGACATTCGGAATACGAACGACCCCGATACCCTGAAGAGGGTAATCGAGGGCGAAGGGATTCGCGGCCTTGCCTTCATTCCGCTCGTCCGCCACGGACAACTCATCGGCAAATTCATGACCTACTATAGGTGCCCACATCAATTCAGCGAGCGAGAGACCCGTCTAGCAAGCACCATTGCTCGACAGTTGAGCTTATCTCTGGACAGAATAATCACCGAAGAGCGGTTGAGGGAATCCGAATTGCGCTTCCGTCTCATGTCGGAGCACGCTCCTGTCATGATCTGGATGAGCGACGCCGCGGGCAAATGCCTTCACCTTAACCGTTTGCTCCGTAGTTTTTGGGGGGTGGAAGAAGCAGCCATTCCTTATTTCGACTGGTCGTCGACGATACACCCCCAAGACGCCCAAATGGTCGGCGACCAGGTTGCGGCCGCATTTGCTAAAAGGGTCCCCGTAAAGTTGAAAGGGCGATACCGCAGCGCCAAAGGAGAGTACCGGGTGCTTGAAACCGTCGCGCATCCTCGCTTCGGAGCTTCCGGTGAATTTCTCGGGATGATTGGCGTCAACGTCGATATTACCCAGCGAGAGGCAGCAGAGGCTGAACGTCGCCGGGCTGAAGAGGAATTGCAAGCAACGAATATTGCCCTACGAGAAAACGAGGAACGTTTGCGACTCGCTACTGCTAACGCGGACATCGGATTCTGGGATGTGGATGAGATCAACCAGGCCCTGCACTGGCCACCATTGGTCAAGGCAATGTTCGGGATATCGCCGGACAGGCCCGTGTCGATGATGGACTTCTATTCGGGTCTTCACCCCGAGGATCGCGAGTTCGTCAGCGCCGCTTACGCGGCGGCGGCAGATCCCGACAAGCGAGCTCTCTATGATGTTGAGTATCGTACCGTTGGGAAAGAGGACGGTCGTGTCCGATGGGTGGCTGCGAAGGGACGCGGCTTGTTCAATAGCGATGGGGACTGTGTGCGCGTTACCGGCACCGCTATCGACATCACTGCTCGCAAGGCCGATGAAGCAAAGCTTAAGGAGTTGAACGAAACATTGGAGCGCCGAATCTCCGAGGTTTTGGCTGAGAGGAAAGTGTTGGCGGACATCGTTGAAGGCACGGACGCTTTCGTCCAGGTAGTGGACCTCGAATTTCGCTGGCTCGCCATCAACAAGGCCGCAGCTAATGAATTCGAGAGGCTATTCGGGGTTCGTCCCCAGGCCCAGCAATGCATGCTTGATCTGTTGGCGCATCTGCCTGCCGAGCGCGAAGTCGTGCGCGCTGTTTGGGCCCGCGCATTGTCCGGAGAGGAATTTACGGAAATCGCGGCGTTCGGCGACCGCGCTGGCGAACGTCGCCACTATGAGATGAAGTACAACACCTTGCGGAACAGTGATGGAGAACGGATCGGCGCGTATCAGTTCGTATACGATGTGACGGAACGTATCCGGGAGCAGGAGCGTCTGGCCAGGGCGGAGGAGCAACTCCGTCAGGCGCAGAAAATGGAGGCAATGGGCCAGCTCACCGGCGGCGTCGCCCACGACTTCAACAATCTGTTAACGCCAATCGTCGGCGCGCTCGATGCTTTGCAACGGCGGGGCTTGGGTGGCGACCGCGAGCAGCGCTTGATCGCCGGGGCGATGCAGTCCGCAGAAAGAGCCAAGACCCTTGTGCAGCGGCTACTCGCATTCGCACGACGCCAACCACTCCAGGCCAAGCCGGTTCACATGGGAGACCTGATTCACGGAATGGGCGAGCTGATTGCCAGTACGTGCGGTCCGCAGGTGAAGGTTTCCATAGAGATCGAGCAGAACTTACCGGCCGCGAGGATCGACGAGATTCAGTTGGAAATGGCTCTCCTCAATCTCGCGGTCAATGCGCGTGACGCTATGCCTGACGGCGGTACGTTGCGCATTATTGCGGACGCCCAACAGGTTGATGCGGGAAATCGCGCCAACCTTAATGCAGGTCGCTACGTCAGGATATCCGTGGCCGACAGCGGCGTCGGCATGGATGAATCCGTGAAGACGCGGGCGGTCGAGCCGTTCTTCTCGACCAAAGGAATCGGAAAAGGCACGGGTCTCGGTCTATCGATGGCTCACGGCTTGGCATCACAGTTGGGCGGTGCGCTGACCATTCAAAGCCGTTTGGGGCTGGGCACGAACATAGAGATCTGGCTTCCTTCGACTGATCAGCCCGTGCAATCGGACAGCCAGTATCAGGTCTCGAGGGTCAGCGGCGGCCCCATTGGAACCGCGCTCCTTGTCGATGACGAGCCCCTCGTTCGTGCGGCAGCAGCTGACATGCTCGCGGACATCGGTTACACGGTTATCGAAGCTGCTTCGGCGGAAGAGGCAATCCGGCTGATTGGCGGCGGCCTTAAACCCCAACTTCTTGTTACCGATCACCTTATGACCGGCATGAACGGCACGGATTTGGCGCGGCGTGTCCTATCGGAGTTGCCGGGCACGCAGGTATTGCTGGTGTCGGGCTATGCCGAGAGCGAGGGCGTCGCTCCTGATCTTCCCCGGATGGTCAAGCCATTCAGCACTCGAGACCTCGCTGCGAAACTTGCTAACCTAAGTGCAGGCTAGAGCAGCGCGCTTGTTTCAACGGTTCGAGACGTACTGCGTTTCCGGGCGCGGACCTTTCTGCCGATTTCGTTCGTCGGAGCTGCACCTCTAGAAAATCATAGCCACGATCGGTGCCTCGGCAGGCCCCGGCTCATAAGCGTGCTGCTGAAGCTGGCGGCGATGAAAAGATCACGGTGACATCCTCGAAGCTGACAGGGCGCTAGACCAAGGCGCGAAACTTAAAGAATCTTCCGAGATCACGCCGGAGCAAATCCAGCACTTCTTCGATCGCGAAAAGATCTCGAGCCTAACAAGTGAGTGAAGGTGCTGCGCTGGGGCAGGGCCGAGGACGTTCACTAGCTGATCCTCGACGGAATTGAGTACGCCCGGGCGCATAAGTTGCGATACGTCGCGATCAAGAATGCACGTCTCTGCAGGGAGCGATGCGCACGCGCAGTCCATAACATCTGATGCAAGGCCTCACAGCCGCAACGCCACGGCGACAGCCAGCGCGAGCGCCAGGGTCACGAGTGCGAAGGCAAGAGGCCACCTCAATGCTGCGACGGCGCGTTCCCCGCGCACCATGACCCGCAACGGCCAAAAGCGGATGTCTATACGGTCTGAATCCACGGCAAACCTCCATTCATGATATAGGTTTATATTCCTACATTACGAATGTCAACGGGATGTCTGTTCACAGGTTTCGTTCGGATGCGCGATCGTTTCCAGTTGAGTTAGTTACGCCGCAGTCTAGCGCTTAATTCTATCAAGCTTTTTGGCTTGGCTTTCACTCTTTATTGCTTCGATCGCACATGCTCTCACCCGAAAATAGCGCTGCGCAGTACGTCCGCATGTCAACTGACATGCAATCCTATTCGATCGCAAATCAGTCCGATGCCATTCTGATTTATGCTGCACGCAGAGGATTGACGATTGTGCGCAGCTACGAGGATGTCGGACGAAGCGGAGTGCGCCTTGACGGCCGCGCAGGGCTCCAGGCTCTGCTGTCCGATGTGTGTTCCGGAAGAGCAGACTACAAGACTGTCCTTGTCTACGATGTCAGCCGCTGGGGGCGCTTCCAGGACAGCGATGAGAGCGCACATTATGAATACTTATGCAGACAAGCAGGGGTCAACGTCGAGTACTGCGCTGAACAGTTCGAAAATGACGGCAGTTTGACCGCCGCACTCCTGAAGAACATCAAGCGTGCGATGGCTGGAGAATATAGTCGAGAACTGTCCGTCAAAGTGCAAACTGCGAAGATCCGTTTGGCCGTGAAAGGCTTTCATCTCGGGGCACCTCCAGGTTACGGCCTTCGCCGCATGCTCGTCGATGAACACCGGACGCTCAAGGGTGAGCTTCGCCGAGGTCAATGGAAAAACATTCAATCGGACCATGTTATTTTGATCCCAGGTCCGCCAAACGAGTTAGCAACTATCGAGCGCATCTACGAAATGTTTCTCGATCAGGAATTGGACGTACGCAAAATCGCAGAACAATTGACGACCGAGGGAATCCCTGCTGCATCAGGAGGTCCGTGGACTTACAATACAGTGCGCGCAGTCCTGTCGCATGAAAAATACATCGGGACTGCTGTATATAGCGTGACGTCGAAACCAATCGGTAAAAAATGGCAACGAAATCCGAAGAAGGATTGGGTTCGCTATGAGGACGCGTTCGAGGCCGTTGTACCTAAGGATCGATTTAAGAAGGCGTCTGAGCGGCTAGAGCAACTGGCCCAACCCCTGACAACGAACTGGATGCTTGATTGCCTAACGGCGCTTTGGTGCCAGCGCGAACATCTCAGCTCAGAGATAATTAGCGAATCAAAAATAGCGCCCAGTTGCCACACATATCAGGCCTATTTCGGGAGTTTGTCTAAGGCGTATCACTTGATCTGCTTCAGGAACCGGGAGAGCCTTGGATACAACGCAGACCTCCGCAAGCAAATTATCTCCGAAATGAAAGCGGAGATAATCCGCCGAGGGGGAACAGTTGAGGTCTTCCCTTGGAACAAGCATGTCATCGTAAACGCAGAGCTCAGAGTCAGCATATTCATTAGCCGACTAAAAAACACGGGTCCGCGTATCTGGCAGTTTGGCTATAGATCTGGGACGAAACCCGACATCGTCGTGGGCGCGAGGATCATGAGGCGAGGCGGGCGGGTTGAGGACTATTTCATTCTGCCCTTTATGTTATTGCCGCACGGAGCGTGGATCACGACGAGCGCGTCTAGTGGGGCAAGGCTCGATAGGTTCCGAACGAATAATCTGGAGCCGCTTTATCAGCTCTGTGCGCGCACAAAAGCCGTTGCGCCCCAATGGTAGACCTACGAGATCAGAGAAGGGCGGAAACCCGTAAGCGCAGGGTGCTGGAGAAGCTTGGAGGTGACCAAAGAGAGGTTATCAAGCACGGTCGGATCGGCCAGTTGTTGGAGCAACTAAGAGATGTCGTTGCAGATGAGACATTTAACAGATTTATACATACGCGTGGAATTCAATCAGTTCCAAACATTCTAGGCCCTCAATCGTCGCTCCCTCCAGACCTTGATCGTAGTCTGGCGTTTGTTGTTTCGTGGAGGTTCTTTGCGCCATTTCTGTACGACCCTGTGACAGCAACCTATCTGGAAATGCGCTGGCCAGGATTGATCATTGAAATGAAGGATGTCTTTATTGACCTAGTGGCAGATGGACCATTTCCTCATGAGCCGCGGGGGCGGGATCGGCGGTCATTCTGAGGTTGACAGCCGAGGCGTTATGCGTTCGACAGAGCAATGCAAACTTTCCTGTCTTTTCTTTTTTGTCTTTGCGCAACTGCAGCATCTGCGATAACCGGCAGCCGCTCCGCGCCGAGCAGCGATGTTGCGCGATCTATCGTCACCGTCGTCGCAGCCGGCGGCGGCGTTTGCACCGGCACGATGATTGCACCGAACATCATTCTGACCGCCGCGCATTGCATCGCGCCCGGCACGGCCAATCGCGTGATCGACTATTCATCGAAGCCGCCGACGCTGATCGCACCGCAGCAGGTCGCGGTGCATCCGCAATACAATGCACAATCAATCGCGGCGCACCGGGCGACGGCGGATGTCGCGCTGCTGCGCTTGTCCGCGCCGATGCCCGGAAAGTCCGCTGCGCCTGTCGGCGTGCCGCGCATTCCCTTTACGCCCGTCTCGCGCTTCACCGTCGTCGGCATCGGATCGACAGTCGCCGGCAGCGATTCCGGCGTGGGCACGGCGCGCGCCGCGCCGCTCGCCGTGACTGGCCAGCCGGGTACGTTGCAGGTGCGCCTGGTCGATCCACAAACCCAGAACAGGAGCGCGGGCATGGGTGCCTGCACCGGAGATTCGGGCGCGCCCGCGTTTGAGGATCAGGATGGCCGCAGCGTCATCACCGGCGTGGTGAGCTGGTCGACCGGCGCCAACAACGCCGCAGGCTGCGGCGGCCTTACCGGCGTCACGCCCCTCACATTATATAGAGACTGGATCGTAAAGACCGCGCGAAGCTGGGGCGCGGGGTTGTGATTTGACGAACCGTCAACGCGAGACACTATCCTCCGATGGAAGGACCCGACGATGCGCCATGCCCGTCACCTCATCTTGGGTTGTCTCGCGGGAGGCGTATTGCTTGTTGCTGTCACGGCGCCCTCGGCGCTCGCCCAGCAGCTCGACTTGAAGACTCCACAGCCGCGTCTCGACAATTCAAAGCTAAAGCCGGCTGCACGTCCTCGCCCGGCAACGTCCTGTGCGGAATACGGTGCCGGCTATGTGCGCGTGGAAGGCACCGGAAGTTGCGTGCGGCTCGGCGGCGGCATCAACGTCGGCGTGGGCGGATCGCGTTGAGGGCCATGCAAGGATGTTCCATGTTTTACGAACCATGTCCTGTCTGCTTGCTATCACCATTTGCGTGACAATGACTTCTGCATCCGCGGCACAGGAGAAGCGGCCCGGCATCAACAAAACGCACACGCGCAGTCATGCACCGGCGCCACGAAAAGCAGCGGGCCCGCCGTCCTGCTCCGAATTCGGCGCGGGCTTCGTGCGTATGCCTGGCTCGGATAGCTGCATTCGCTTTGGCGGCGGCGTCGGGATGGGCTATTCCATGCCGTGAATTCCGTCAGGCCCGGATGATGTCGCCCGCCGCGAAAAGATCCTGCCGTTGCCGGACTTTTCGCGCGGCGGCCTGGTGACGCTCTGGCATCGGCCGGTATTAATGACCCTGCCCGCGATGCCGCCACTTCTTGCGCGGATACACCGCCGGCTTCTTCACGTATGGCTCAGCCTGCCGCTTGCGCGATTCCTCCAGCGCCCGCTGATACCCTGGTGAGCTCATGATGTTCGCCGCTGCGCCGCCGCGAGCGGAAGCTGGGACGGTGTGAAGCGGAACAGCGCACATTGCAAGAAGCAATATGGCGGCAAGATGCAGATTGCGTTTCATCTCGATCCTTGGTTGGCCGTTGCCTGAAATCCAAGCATCTCCGGCTCGAATACCTGTGCTGTCAAACTGGTGAACCGGCTCACGCCGTCGAACGCCTGCTGCGTTTCTGGCATGTGAGGCGGACCGCCCAGTCTGCAGCTCTGATATCGCATGACCTTCTCTGTAATTTTCCCGAATTTCCCTGTTCTTGGAAATAACTTCCCT
>NZ_BBPW01000753.1:0-30753 GCF_001028545.1 Treponema endosymbiont of Eucomonympha sp.
CGTCCATTGTAGCGGCGGAGATGCTGGCGGCGAAGGAAGGGCTGGGTTATTTGATTTTCACCTCCCGCCTGTATTTCCGAATCGACTGGATTTTAGCGGGAATCATCGTGCTGGGCATCCTGGGCTATTTGAGCGATAAGCTGTTGCGGCTCTTTGGCAGTACGGTTCTGCGCCGCTACGGCATTCATGACGCAAAAGAGTTCGGCACATAAGGTGGAATTACTTGATAGAGCTTTGTGTCCTGTATATCGCCGATAGCCCCCAGCGCCGACTGGATGCTTTCACGAAAGGTTCTTACCAATGTCTGAAATATATTCTTCAATATTTTTAATAATATCATCTAATGTAAGTTTATCTTTAGGGTTACACGCGATTTTATGCGGAATATATTTTTCTTGCTTTAATTCAGAAATAATATTTGCTTTTTTATTTCCTTTTCCGCTGTGGTGATATATTTGCCCTGTCAAAGCTAAATGATACTTTGATTGTCCTGTTACAAGACCTCGTAGAACATCTGTATGTTGTAATTTTGTATTATTGAAAAATTCAATATCCCAATCATTTGTTGCAACGCCTTTCTTTTCAAAATAATTATTTAGTTCCTTTTTGATTTGCGATTCATCAGTAACTTCACCTAACACGCAAATATTAAACGGAGTAGAGATTTTCAACGAACCTTCAGGTTGAATTATCTTGTTCATATTAACCGCGCTACGCAAAGTAATAACCTGCGTTTTATATTCGTCGTTGATACGATTCGCTTCTGTCAAGTCCATAGTCAAAAGTTCGTTTTTGAGCTTCTGGTCTTCTAATTCACTTATGGTTTTAGCCAATTCAAAGTAGAGCTGTTGTGTTTCTGCATCTTTTTCTGGTGCATCGTTTTCGTGTACCTTACGTTGACTTTGATTATACCGGAGTAGTTTTTCTTCAAACAGCGAATTGAAAGAATCTAGTTTTTGGTCCTTTAATGCTGTAAAGAACTGTGAAAAATCAAGCGGGGATAAAATATAGAAACGAATTTTTTCTTTATTGTTTGCACGGGCGATATAATCGCGCCCCGCATTTAATTTTAGTACATTCTCCGGTTTAAAATCTTTGTTGTCTTTGATTTCAACAATTATTGTTTCTTGCTTTGTTTTAATTAAAAAATCAGGATAAAAACCGTAGTAATGGTTATCCAATTTTTTATACGCGATGCCAAAGTATTTGCTTTCGCCTGCCCCATTTTTAAACCACCAAAGAATATCGTCATCCGTGCTTTCTAATTCATCGATAAACGATTCTTCCGGTTTAGAAAACTCTATTTTACCATTCTTGTTTCTTTTAACATATAATTTTCTATCATCACTTTGCTTGATGATAGATTTATTAGAACGTGAATACTTTTCATAATCGGTGAAAATGCTAATACTTGGCGGAATTTCCCAATCATCAGTTGTAACAACTTCTTCATTGCGCGGAGGTATTTGAGCATATCGTTCCTTTGCGTTTTCCAGCAGTCGCATAAAAACTGGGTTATTAGTTTTGTACATAACAATGTATGCAATGGTATCTTCGTTTTCGATAGTATGCGTTTTTATAAACCACGCGCGGAGTGCGCTCATAATTATTTGCGTTGACCTCGCTCTTGCATAGGGAGTTGTCATTTTTCCGCAGAAACTCACATAATTATTGACAACCTCTTCGTGCGCTTTTTGCATGCGTATTTTACGAGCAAATTCGACCTCCTGCGACTTATCGATTTCAATTATGCGCCCTTCGTCACCGATTTGTTTATAGCTTGTATGTACGGTTATATTCAAACCGTTTAATTCATCCTGCATTTCTGACGCTGCAGTAAATAAACATTTTTTAAATGCTCCCGAAAGCCGTGTAAGTTCACGTTTGCGTCTGATAAACTCGGAAAGCAAAATTAAGGGTTTTGTGTTTATTTCTTCGTCGCGTTCCATTTGCAAACTGCTAACATAATCGCTTGCTAATTCCTGCACCACTTCAAAATTATCTGATGCTGAAAAAATATATCCTGCGTTCAGTTCCGGCTTTTCTGGATAGTGTATTTGTTCCGGCATACGCATAATGCGCCCCAATGTTTGAATATTAAAACTATACCGCTCCTGTTTCCATTCTCGCTGCAAGAAAAGAATCGACGCCCTCGGACAATCCCACCCCAGTGCAATAGCTTCCTTAAAAATCAATACTTCCACTCCGCTGTCATTCGGCTTTACTTGTGCGTCTATCTCGTGAATAGCGTCTCCAGAGAACCGCAAAGCCAATTTGCCGTTTTGTTCGGTAATGCCAAATTCAGCTAATAACCCTGTGATATAATCTTCTGGATTGCTGCTGTCGGTTTGTTTTTTATTCGGAATTTGAATAAGCAGCAAAGGATTTATGCTTTTCCCCAATATTTTATAAGCGCGGCAGAGGTCTTTTCGTTTTTTGAGCGCAATATCCAATAAATCTTTGTTTTCTTTTGCGTTCCGGCAATTTGAGTTGATTAAGATTTCCCGCTTTATCATTCCTTGGTCAACGACTTTCCTCAAAGGAATTTCTATCATATGCCCGGTCTTCGGTAAGGGCGTAGCGGTCATTTCGATTATAAGACGCGGTTCTATTTCTTTGATAACCTCTTGTGCTTTATCGGTTTTTGCCGTTCGATGACTTTCGTCGATAATGAGGATAATTTCGCGCCCGTCTTCTTTAGTGTTGGTAACGACCGACGCTAAATTCCAGTTGCGTTCATTATCAGTGCGGAAAATATTGTTTTCCTTTATCAGGCTATCCCAGTTGATAAATACGATTTCATTCTCCGCAATCGTATTGTCCTGAATATCTTCAATGGAAATACAGGTCAGCAAGCGTTCTTTCTCCAGATATAAACTCAAAGCCTGTTTGCTTTGCCCGTGCAAAGAATTGACCGAAATCCAAATAAAACAATATTCGGCAGGGCGTATCTTTTTTATGATTTTGCTTATAGCTTGTGAAATAATATACGTTTTGCCCGAACCGGTCGGCGCTTTTAAAATGATAGGCGTGTTGCGGTTATCATTCAAAAATTTGACTGCGGTATCGGTGATTTCGTCAATATATTCAATTTGATACGCGATTTCTTTCATTTTTTTGCCGCCCGTGCGTTTCGGCGATATACGTTCAGAATCGCTTCAGGTATTGCCTTTACTAAAAAATCGATAAGTAATTCAGAAAAATCATCTGCGTCATACTCATGGTCATAACTGAATACATAAATAACGGTTTTATGTACCGGTTTCAATTCGGTTAATGCGGCGCAACATGTTTGAATGGCATTTTCGTCATAAATAATAGCGGTTTGCCGCTTGTTGTTTTTGAAAACGGCAAAATCGCGATTTTCCTCAGCAAAAATCACCGCTTCAAATGTATTTTCGGCAATGCAGAGTAATTCCGTGCTCCGTGCAACCAATACCCGTTTATCATTGTTTGTAACCACAAACGGCACAAAATCGGTTTTGAAGTATTTTATATTCGCCGGTATTCCCTCTTTGTCTGCATAACCTTCGATTACTTTTTTGATACGCGGATAGGTTACGTCTTCGCAAATGTTGTTTTCATTATTAGTGCAGAGGATAAATTGCCGATTTCCGCCGTCTTCTTTATTTAGTTCCAGTACAGCGTGTCCGGTAGTGCCGCTGCCGGCAAAAAAGTCGAGGATGAGAGCATTCGGTTTAGAAGTTATTTTCAGAATATCAATTATCAAATATAACGATTTAGGATAATCAAATATCTTGTTTGTTGTATCAAATATTGATTTTAGTTCTGAGGTACCGCTAACAGACGCATATTTAGGTTTATTCCAAATAGTTTTGTTTTTTCTCCGGTATTTTCATTCTCACGCTCTTTAACATATAAATTGATTTCACCGTTTATATTTTTTATTTCTATATATTTCTCTTTTTCTTCTTCAAAAGTTTCTGCATTCCACCGCCAACACCGCTCAATACCCTTATCATCTATTGGCAGTAATGTGATATAACCTTCCTTATACTGAGCAGTTAATACACCATAGTTTTTACTTATGTAAATTGGATAAAATAGATTTGGTCTATCTTCTTTCCTTGAATTAGCACCGCTCCTTCTATATCCTCTGAGTTTATACCGACCATATATATCAGCATCTTTGTATTGTGAAATTTTGTCTTTCGATAAATTTAATGTCCCAATCTCTGCTTTGGTATTATTTTTTGCATATACCAACATATATTCGTGTGCTGTCGGAAAAAATTTTTCATCCTGCCGACCTCCTGGATTGTGAACCACCGTTAATGTTCCAAGCCTGTTTTGTTCACCAAATATTTGGTCAAAGAGTAGCTTTAATCCTGCAAATTCGTAATCATCTATTGCACAGATAATTATACCCGTGTTTTTTAGTAGCGTTTTGCATAGCCGCAGTCTTTTATTCGTGAATGAAAGCCACTTGCTGTGCCGATATGTATCTTCTTTGTCTACATAGTTATTGTTGTATTTCCATGATTTATTTCCCGTATTGTACGGCGGGTCAATATATATGACGTCTATTTTCTTTTGGTGGGTAAAATTCAGCGTGTAAAGCGCATGATAGTTATCGCCTTCAATGATAAAATGGGTAGGCGGATCATCGGCAGAGCGGATTTCTTTCGTTTTGTCTTCAACTAAAACAGGAAGTTCCTGCGTGCATTGGTCGGCTACGTCTTCCGGCTTGTCTTTCCACACCAAACCGTAACGCACCCGTTCTAATCGTTCCAGCTTATCTTCCAACTGCTCCCGCGATAAATCAGCGTATTTATTTTTATTTGCCATACAAGTTTTGTGTTTTCTTTAGCAGAGATTATACGCACTTGCGCTATGTTAGACAACGTGTTTTCAAAAAAGCACATTTTCCGCTCGCGCCGAATACCGACGATAGCAGGAACCCGTATCCCCGTTTGCATACATTTTTTGTTCCATGCTTCTGTTCTCTTTATTTTTCGACGGCGAACCGTATGCCCGCCGCTTTTTCACCTTCTTGTGCCGTTCCCGTTTCCAGAAAGCAATGCTGCCCAGCGAATAAAGTTAGCAATTCAGCGCGTAAAATTAAGCGCCCGACTAATAAAATCTTCCATTCGATGCGTTGGGTGAAGAATTTTACTCGTTGGGCGCATCGTTTTATTATTTGGATGGAAAATTTTATTCGCCAGATCAACCGTTTTATTATTTGGATCAATCATTTTACGAATCGGATCCATCGTTTTACGCGTAAAATTTATCATACAACTGATAAAATTCGCTATTCGACGGGCGGAAAAGGCGGCGGGACTTGCCGGAAAGACCGGCTGCCGACACGTCCGCTCAAACTCTTGCCGCGCGTGCGCGGAAACGCTTCACGCCGTCTTCAAGCAGCAATTCGATGAGGGCGGGAAAGGCGAGCCCCGCTTCCGCGCACAGTTTGGGAAACATGCTGATAGGGGTAAAGCCGGGCATCGTGTTGATTTCGTTCAGAAAGACGCTGTCCGTACCGCGCTCAAGAAAGAAATCGACGCGCGCCAAGCCGGCGCAGCCGAGCGCACGGTAGGCTTTTGCCGCCGCGCCGGTGATTGCGGCGTATTCCGCGGCGCTTATCGGCGCGGGAATGACAAGCGCCGCGCCGTCGGGGTCGACATATTTTGCGTCGTAGTCGTAAAACTCGTGGCGCGGAATGATTTCACCCGCGCCGTATATGACGACACTTTCGGCTTGCGCGCTGTCGCCCGTAACGGCGGTTTCGATTTCTCTCGCGTCAAGCGCTTTTTCGATAAGTGCTTTATCGTCCCACTTGAACGCTTCGCCGAGCGCCGCCTCGAGCGCGACGCGGTCTTTCGCCTTCGCGGCGCCGACCGAGCTTCCCGAACAGCACGGCTTTACAAACAGCGGGTAGCCGAGCGCGCATTCCGCTTGAGCGGCGCGGCTTGACGCGGAATCGCCTGCGTACACCCGCACCCACGGCACCACCGGCAGCCCCGCCTGCTGCCAGATGATTTTTGTCTGCTCCTTATCCATTGCGACGGCGCTCGAAAGGACGCCGCAGCCCGCATAGGGAACGCTCGCCATTTCGAGCAAGCCCTGCACCGTGCCGTCTTCGCCGAAGGTACCGTGCAGCGCCGGAAACACAATGTCTACGGGGAGCCGCTTCCCTCCGGCATAGAAGCCGCCGCCCGGAACAACAGCGATTACCGCCGTTTCCGCTATAACAAGCGCCGCCTGCGGGTCGCCCAAAAGTCGCATATATTCCGCGTCGTCCTGCAAAAACCAGCGCCCTGTCTTCGTGATTCCGGCGAGCAGCACGCGGTGTTTCGTCCGGTCTATATTCCGCGCAATTGCGGCGGCGGATACGAGCGACACCTTGTGTTCGCCGCTTTTGCCGCCGCCGAGGAGCAATACGTTCATGCCGTATATCCTTTTTCCGCCAATGCCTGTTCCGCCTCGGCGATTTCGTCATAAGGCATAGCGAAATCCTTGTAGATTATGGAGTTTTCGTGCGCCTTGCCCAACAGCAGCACTATGTCTCCGCTCTCGGCAAACGCGAACGCCTGCCTGATAGCACGGGGTCTGTCCGGGATGACGAACACGTCTCTGCCGCGCATCTTTCCCGCTTCGAGGCAGCCCGTTTCTATCGCTTCGAGCAACGCTCGGGGGTCTTCGCCGCGGGGGTCTTCGTCGGCAAGCACGACGATATCCGAATAGCGCCCGGCGATTCTGCCCTGTTCGGGACGTTTTTCCGTGTCGCGCTCACCGCCCGACCCGAACAGGCTGATGATTTTGCCTTTTGCCCGCGCGCGGAGCGGCGGAAAAATCGCCTCGAACGACGAGGGCGTGTGCGCGTAATCGACGAGCACCTCAAAGGGCTGCCCACGGCAGATTGCGGTCATGCGCCCGCGCACCGGCACAAGCTGCGCGGCAAGGGGCGCAAGCGTCTCCACGCTGATTCCGCACAATCGGCTCACCGTAACAAGCGCGGCAAGCACATTCGCCGCGTTGAACGCGCCGGGGAGCGGGGCTTCCACGCAGAAAGACAGACGCGGCGCAGTGTTCTCGTCCGCTGACACGCTGAACGAGACGCCGGTCTTTCCGGCGGATATGCCCTGCGCGGCAAAGCAAGCGGCGAATCGCCCGTCTACGCTGCCGGACGCGCTGAATCCATAGGTGTTGTGCCGCGTCGCCGCCGCGAAGAAGGCAGCGGACAGGTCGTCGGCGTTGACCACGCCGAACGCGGGGACGGTTCTTTGCGTGCCGCCGATTCGTTTTTCGTGCGGGTGCCCGTCCAAGACGCGAAATAAATTCGCCTTGTCGTCGCGGTAGTGCTCCCACGTGCCGTGGAACTCCAAATGCTCGCGGGCAACGTTCGTCATTACGGCGGCGTCGAAACGCACGTCGCCCAGCCGATTCGTCCGTAGCGAAAGCCCGTGCGACGAGGCTTCGAGCACGGCGTATTCACAGCCGTTTTCTGCCATTTCGTACAGCCGCTGCTGCACCACCGGCGCTTCGGGGGTTGTCTCGTGGCGGGGATTCGCCTGCACCTCGCCGCCGAGCGAATACGCCACCGTCGAGATGAAGCCGGCTTTTTTTCCCGCAAGGCGGAGCAACTGCCAGATGAACGATACGGTGGAGCTTTTGCCTTCGGTGCCGGTTACGCCGACGACGGCGAGCCGTTCCGACGGGCGCCCGTAAAACGCCGCAGATACCGGCGACAGGGCAAAGCGGGCGTCGGCGACCTGCGCGAGCGCCGCGTCGCGCCGCCGTGCCGCTTCGAGCGCGGCGACGGGAAGCTCGCCCTGATATATGACCGCCCGCGCACCCGCTTCGAGCGCCTGCGGGATATAGTCGGCACCGTTTGCGTGAATGCCGGGGAGCGCAAAAAAGAGCGAGCGAGGGGCGGCGTTTCGGGAGTCATAGGCGATTCCGGCGATAAGCGGGTCTGATTCGCCGTTCAGCGCGAGGCGGCAGGGAATGCCGGATAAAAGGCGCGAAAACCTAAGTTGCATGATGCAGCAGTGTAGCGCGGAACCGGCGGGGAAATCAACGGAAAGAAAGGCAAAACCCTTCCGCCTCTCGGTCAGCCCCGGTATATGCGCCTCTATGCCCATAAAAAAACAGGGCGTTTGCCCTGCTTTTGCAGCGTCCCAAAATGTGCCGTAGTGAGCCGTGGGAAGGAGCGCAGCGACTGACCTAGGCGAACGGAACCCGGAGGAGCGTAGCGACGAACCGTAAACCGTATGTTATGTGCAGTTGGACAATTTTTACCGGACTGATTCATATATTAAATATTTTGATTTTCGTCTTTTTCCTGTGGTATCATTTGAAAGATATGTTTGTTTTTTTACCAATCTGACACAATCAACATTTTTGCATTCCCCTTCAAATTGATTTAAATTGACAAACTCATGCCTTCTTTTAATACCTTTTACATATCCAGAATCATCTTCAATCGTTTCATCGAATTGCTGAGAATATGAAAATATAAAAACACGTTGCATTCCATATTCCAAAACGTGTTTTTTTAATCTGTTAACATAGGCGTTAACACCCTTTGATTCCAAGGTTGCTCTTTTTGCAATTAATATTATTGATATTTTTATTTTATCACCATCAAAATACAAGCGTGTCATATCGCCTGGATTTCTCTTTGTGAAATATTTTAAATATTCAAAAAAGGCCCTACTTTCAATTAAAAACGAAGATTCATCCATTGTACCATATAATTTTGAACCTATTCTCCTATATTCTTCTAATAATACACGAGTCAAGAAACCTATTTCATCAAGTTTTGAGTATGTATTTATTAAATCTTTATTTTCGTCGGATTCATTAAAGAAAGCAGTAAATATGTTTCTAATAAAGTAATTGTATGCCGAATCATAAATTCCTTGATTGAGCATTTTTTTATAAAATAATTGTCCAGCGTTTTTAGAACTTTTAAGTCAATGGAATTTCTTGATCTTGGTAGCAAAGCCATTGGAACAAATGCACTACATGCATTTACAATGTTTTTATCATTGTTGTCTTCTTTCTTCAATACAATTATTACCTTATTTTCATTAACATATGCATCATCATTAACATTTGCCCATTTAATACGTAGCCCAAAAGGTATTATTCCATCCGCTTCTTTATTAACCTGTTTTGCGATAGATGAAATTTTATAGTCCAAGTTACTTGATATTACTTTTCTTTCACTTTTTTCATTTTTCCATAATGAAAATTTGTTAATTAAGTATATCCATTTATCTATTTTTTCTGGGTTATTAACAATATACAGAATCAATGAAACTAAGGCTGACAAGAAAAAAAATATACTTATCGGAATAAATATTATTAACATCATATACCCCCCTGAATATCTTCCAAACAGTTTTGATTATCGCAGATAAACTTATACTCATTTTCTTTATAAACAATTGCCGCAATATTATCGCCTGTGATTATTTTACCACATTTAATACAATGCAATATATGATTCAAATAGTCATCATATTTATTTTCTTTCTTTAAAAATTCTGTAAAATCATCGTCTGTAATTGCGTCAATCTCCTTTTTTATGATCACCATAGCCTCCAAAACAATAATATTTGTCTTTATCAACTACTACATATAGTGCCTTATTTTTAAATATACGCTATATGTAGTATAATATCATAAATTATTTTATTATATTTTTCAACAAATGTCAATTGTCCAATTGCACATAACGTATGTTAGGCGATGTTCTTTTTTGCCCAGCCGCGAAGCGGCTTTTATTAATGCTTTATACAATTATTTGTAATAAAAAACTGCTACGAAGCGCCGCGCCACGGACGGCGCGGCGTGCCTCACTATAGCCAACACTAATACTGTATTTTTATTTACGGCACAATCGCCTTTACAATTTCGCCCCAGGGTCCTTTGTCCCCTTTGTTATTTTCCCAGTGGGGGCAAATGTATAAGGTCTTGCCCCTGTCCGGCTCGTCAAATGAAAATATATAGGGCGTCGCGGTGGCAAAGGCTGAATTGCGCAAGTCCGCAATAGAAACGGGCGCGGTTTCCAGCAGAGACCAGCGCAATTCTGCGCCGTGAACGCCCTGCGGCTTGCCCCGCCTGCCGCTTCCGCTGTCCCTGAAATGAGCCGATATTTGGCGGATTACGGAACTGTCCAATTCTATTTCAGGAATGGTAGAGGGAGCGGGGACTGGTGTGCGGGTGCTGTCGTGCAAGGGCAAGCCCATATTTCCCTTGTCTACGTCCGTTACTTCGGGGTTATAGGTCAGATATGCCTTGATAAACGTCCGCAGCGCCGCTTTGAGCGCGTCCCGCGCCTCGTTCTTTGCCAAAACGTCCACTTTGCCGCGGTTCGGGTTTTCGGCTCTGTCGTAAGCCGTCTGATAGTCGGCGAGCAGGGTCTGAATGGGCGCAAGCGCCGTCTCCTGAATGTTAAAGCCGGTCAAATGCGCCGCTACATAAGAGGTCAGGGTCTTTGCCCACTCTAAAAACGCCCCGTCTTGGTGGGGAATAAAGTCTCCAGACATAACTTACGCTCCTTTTAGGGGGCGTTGATGCCCCCTTTTATGTTCTACAGGGTTTTCGTAGTGTACTACAAGACTTTCGTAGTGCACTACCAGACTTTCGTAGTGCACTACCAGACTTTCGTAGTGTACTACCAAACCTTCGTAGTGTACTACAAGACTTTCGTAGTGCACTACCAGACCTTCGTAGTGTACTACAAGACTTTCGTAGTGTACTACCAAACCTTCGTAGTGTACTACAAGACTTTCGTAGTGTACTACCAAACCTTCGTAGTATACTACCAAGTCTTCGTAGTGCATAACTAAACCTTGGTAGAATATAACGGGACACTCGCGGTGTTCTGCGAAATCTTGGTAGAACACCGCCTTTCCGCCGTGCAATTCCGGTAAGCTGTTTCCTAAAGGAACATGGTCATTCGGCGTCCGCGCAAATCTAACAGCTTCGCTCGCGGTAAATGCCCAATAGCCGCACGTCTTCCGCCCGCGCGCTGAGCTGGGCGACCACTTCGCGCATGAGCGCCGCCGCTTCTTCCGCGCTGCCTTCGGGCATTTCCACGTCGGCGTAAAACGTATACCGCCACGGCTCGCCGTGGCGCGGGCGCGATTCGAGGCGCGTCAGGTTCAGCTTTCGCGCGTGGAACACGCCGAGGCATTCGTATAATGCGCCGGGGGCGTTCTTCGACAGAAAGATAAACGACGCTTTGCTCGTCTCGCCGGAAAACGGGTAGCCCGTGCCTTCCGCGTCGGCGGGCGCAATTATGACGAAGCGGGTGTAGTTTCGCGCGTCCGATTCAATGCCGGACGCCAGCTCTGCCAGATTGTGATACCGCGCGGTGATTCCCGACGCGATTGCGGCGTTTTCGGGGGAACCCTTCTGCGCCACGATTTCCGCCGCCTCCGCCGTGGAAGGCGCGTCGATATGCTGCCATTCGGGGTGCTTGCCGAGGAAATCCGCGCACTGCGGGAAGCCGTGCGGGTGGGAATACACGTTTTTTATTGTGCCGACCGACGCGCCCGCGACCGCGAGCAGCGAGTGCCGAATGCGGCACGTTACCGCGCCCGCGATTTTGACGTCCTCAAAGCGGGAAAGGTTGTCGTAGTTTTCGTAGACGGAGCCGGCGAGGCTGTTCTCGATAGGAACCATCGCGTAGTCGGCTCGCCCGTCCGCCACGGCGGCAAAGATTTCGCGGAACGACGGCAGGGGGAGCTCGTCCGCGTTTTCGCCGAAATACTGCCGAATCGCCTGCTCGGCGAACGCGCCTCGGCTGCCGGAGAACGCGCAGACGGGCACTTTCCCGCCGGCGGAAGCCGCCGGAATAGCGGAAGAAACGCCCGATTCCGCGCGGGTTTCGCGGATAAGGTCGTCGCGGCTCTTCCGAATGACGGCAACCTCCCTGCCGACCACCGGGGCGAGCGTCGCAACGTCGCGCATGAGCGCGTCAAACTGTTCGGGGTAGAGCGACTGCGGCCCGTCCGAAAGCGCCTTGTCCGGGTCGCAGTGCACCTCCACAAGGATTCCGTCCGCGCCCGCCGCGATAGCCGCAAGCGCCATAGGGGGGATTTTGTCCCGTATGCCGAGCGCGTGGCTTGGGTCGACGATAACCGGAAGGTGCGTCAGCGGGCGCAGCACCGGAATTGCGGACAGGTCGAGCGTGTTCCGCGTCGCCTTTTCATACGTCCTGATTCCGCGCTCGCACAGAATCACGTCTTCCGTGCCCGACGACAGGAGGTATTCCGCCGACATGAGCCATTCCTCGATAGTCGCCGAAAGCCCGCGCTTCAAAATGACCGGCTTGCCCAGCTCGCCGACGCGTTTCAGCAGCTCGAAGTTCTGCATATTGCGCGCGCCGATTTGGTACACGTCAACGTACTCGCGCATGAGCGGAATATGCTCGGCGGCGACGATTTCGGTAACGATCGGCAGCCCGTAGGCGTCGCCCGCTTCTTTCAGCAGTTTCAGTCCCGCCTCTCCCAGCCCCTGAAACGCATAGGGACTGCTGCGCGGCTTGAACGCGCCGCCGCGGAGCATTACCGCGCCGGAGGCGGCGACGCGGCGCGCGACGGCGAGCATTTGCTCGCGGGTTTCGACCGCGCAGGGACCGGCGATAGCGACAATCTTTTTGCCGCCCACGCTGATTTTCTGCCCGCGG
This sequence comes from Treponema endosymbiont of Eucomonympha sp., assembly GCF_001028545.1. Taxonomy (NCBI): domain Bacteria; kingdom Pseudomonadati; phylum Spirochaetota; class Spirochaetia; order Treponematales; family Treponemataceae; genus Treponema; species Treponema endosymbiont of Eucomonympha sp. Next base: position 12,671 of record NZ_BBPW01000753.1, read on the forward strand.
CTGTTCCGCACCGAAACGACCGTGTCGTCCCGCTTGAACTCGCGGCTCGCCCGTTTATAGGGCTTGGAAATCGGTATGACGCGCTTGACGCCGGGGAGCACTTCCACCTCGCGCGGGTCTATGGCGAGCCTGCCGACCGCGCCGAAAATGGTTTCCTCTTCGCCGACGATTTCGTTTACGTGGAAGCTGTTCTTTTCCAGAAACGCGCGGAGTTTGGCGCGGTCGTCCGCTGATATGCTTTTATCTAATACAATGACCATAACGGCAGGATAGGCGCGGATAGCGGGCGTTGTCAAGGGCGTTCGACGATACCCGTGCTGCGCACGGGTATCGTTCGAGTTTCTTCAAAAAATTCGACAGCAAAGGTGGGATAGAGACAAGGCGTAATGGCGGGGCGAGCGGAACCGCTCGATAGCCTTATGCGCCGGTCACTATGTTGGCTGGCATAAAAAACAAACAGGGCTTCCGCCCTGCTTGTTTCACTTGCGTTCTTCGGGGAATTTGCTCGGAAGCCTCATAGGTGGAAAGTTCCGGCAGGCTCTCTCGGTAGGCATAACGGTGCGCAACGACGAACCATAAACCGTATAGTATACGCCGTTTTTTGCCCCTGCCTCCAATAGCCCGCCGCCACGGACGGCGGGCGTGGGACTAATGCTTTTTTACAAAAGGTTTTATATTTTTTGTATTTATGGTATAATTGTCTCAATAATATCGTTCCATGACCCTGTGTATCAAATTTTAACCAGCCATTCCGCTAACGAAACTATCTGCTCCGGTTTAGTTAAATTCGCGGCGTTTTGCAAATAATTGGCTTGCAAATGAGTATATATTTCACCTGCCATTTTAGATTCGATTGCCGCCCCAATAAAGAAAAGCTGAGGAAAAACTCTTTTTTGCTCAAATGCAGCTTTGATTCTGTCTAGCGCTGTTTTTGCCGTTTTCCAGTGCTCATCTGCACCGGCTGGGTCTATTCCGCCTTTTAATTCCCCAAGGGCTATATAGCTTTCCGCATTTGTAATAATCTCTTTTAGAGATTCCGTATGCGGTTTGTTGACAACTAATATGTCTACGTTGTTTTTTACAATGGGTATAGTAGTGTTGAAAAACAGCGTCCTTACTTCTGTGCTATCCCATGAAAGACCTTTTGCATTTTCAATATCCATATCATTGGTGATATTTAAAGATGAAGCCCATTCATTCGCATTATCCATGCAGACATAAAACTGTTTGCCGGATAAGCGTAACGAAGAAATTATTGATAAGCATAATTTGCGTTGCGCTAAAGCGCCAACTATATTTCGCATTTTTCCGCCTAAACTATCACCTTTAGTCAGCAGAAAACGAAAAACCAATTCCTCATTGAACTTATCGCCGGCGGGAATTAAAAAATTTTTTACAAACTCTTGTATGGCTTCAGTGCAACCCGCATCGCCTAAGTATCCCGCCGCTTTATCAGAAATACCAGCCGCCGCTATTAGAGCATTTCTAATATCCGGTATCTGGAGTAAGTCATTTGGGCTTTTCGCTTTCTTGGCGCGATTTTGTAAAACCCGCGCTTCCGCGATAAAGGGCGTTGCCTGACGATTCTTTTCCAGCGCTATTGCAATAAAGCCAGCCCGTGTTTCATTGTACGATGTTACCAAATCATCTGCCGCAGCGATATGATTAGTATAGGTTATCATTTTTTCTCCACGTATACACACATTTTCTTAAAGCGTCCCGACCGTGTTCGCTCATCTGCTGACTGCTATTCCCTTTCGCAATAGGCAAAACAGATATTGACTCAACCTCAAAACCAAAGCGCGCCGCAATATCAGATAAAATTAAATCAACCGATATGCTTGCGCCTGCATACCGTACATTATCATTAACCATAACTACCCGCGCGTCTTTTTTTAGAACACGCGAAAATTCAAAAATCACGCAGGCCATTTCGTAAAAATATCCTTTAACCATTCTTGGGATGCCGTTGTTGTTTAATGTTTTTTCCTGTTTCTTATGGTTAAGAAACAAAAGAATTTTTTGTAAGAGTTCTTGCTTTTCAACCGCCTCTAAAGGAATAGCCCATGAAGAGTTAATTTCAAGCAACTTTTTTTCTCTATTTTCTACGGTGCAGCTTACCATTTCCTGCCGCAATGACAAAAGTTTTTTTTCATCAACACCAAGCATAGCCAATTCCAAAGCATACGTTCTGGTATAATCATACCGATTACAATAAGGCGGTGATGTTATTATTACATCAATGGCAGCATCTTGCAGTTTTTGAAGCTCGTTAAGGCATGACCCTTCAATAAGGGTGATTTTACCTCGTTTTGTTTTTGATTCAGAAAAATCAAACAAACTGCCTGTAAAACCTTTTGAATCAGCAATAATTTCCCCCAGCTTTTCAGTAATTGCGTCATTAAAATTTTTAATTTCGCCTTTGTCAAAAGGAATTGCCCCCCAGCACCGTCCGGAACGCTGATCCCACCGTAAATACTGTCCGTCTTTTCGGGTGAAACTGATATTTTCAAGAATACAGCACAACGTAAACAACAATATTTTTTGTACACTGGCATTCTCATTTTTCATGCATGAAAGATATTGCTTTATTAAAACAGCGCTTTCTTCTGTATAAGCGCCATTGGTTATTTTTAATATGATAAAGGCATCGCCGTTTTTAGCGTCAATCCACGGTTTATTTTCTTTCCAGAATAACAATCTGTTAAATTCAGCGTCAGAAAAGTTATTTTGCAATAAATTACGCGCCTTGATAAGTTCCTGCCCAATGGGTAATAATTCAATCCCTATAGAATCAATGCCCAAATCGCTTGCGGCAAAAAGGGACGTCCCGCTTCCCGCGAATGGGTCTAAAACAACTTCCCCCGGTTTTATGCCGAATTTAAAAAAATAATGATTCAAGAGGCTGACAGAAAATCCTTCCTTATATTTATACCATCTATAAAAAGGTATGTCCTTGTTTGCTTGAAAACTTACGATTTTTCTATTGAGCGCGGTATCTATAGAAAGCACAGAGTCATATTTTTCTTTGAGCCTGCTATCCAAGCCGTCAATCTCGGCTAACAGATTGCCGTCCTGTAAGCGTGTTTCCGTCAAATTCGCGCTTGTTTCAAACATGGAAATTATTATAGCCTGTTTTTTAAGATTGCGCTATTGCCCCTGCCGCGAGTTTGAAAAACGAACTCGGCATAAAGGCTTTTGCCTATCGACGAAAGGAATCCGCGGCGTACAGCCGTTTCTTTTCGCCTTTCGGTCAGCTTTCTTAATAATCTTGTGCGCCGGTCGTTCCGCTTGCGGCGGCACGGCTCCCGCCGTTTTTTTCGTGCTCCAGCGCGGCGCATTGCTTCCCGCCGCTCTTTTTACAAAAAGGCGTTGACAAATCGCTGAGTGCCTTTTATTATTTTGAAAGCAAGTCAATTTGAAAGGAGACGCCATTATGTCGGTAAAAGGCAAAGATGTGCAGACTACCTGCCCCTATTGCGGCACGGGCTGCCAGCTCATATTAACGGTAAACGAGAATGAGAACAAAATCGTCGATTGCCGCCCCGCACAGAGCGAAATAAACGAAGGCAAGGCTTGCCTGAAAGGCTGGTACGGCTGGGACTTTTTGAACGACCCTAAAATTCTCACCAAGCGTATTCGTAAACCGATGATACGCAAAAACGGCAGGCACTCTCCCTTAGTCGAGGCTGAGTGGGACGAGGCTATCAAGTTTGTCGCCGACAACCTCCGTGCGATAAAAGAGAAATGGGGTCCGGACTCCATTATGGGCACCGGCTCGGCGCGAAGCACCAACGAAAACAACTATCTTATGCAGAAGTTTATGCGGGCGTGTATAGGCACAAACAACGTAGACCACTGCGCCCGCCTCTGACACGCGGCTTCCGTTGCAGGTTGCAGCGCGGCGATAGGTGCGGGGGCAATGTCCCTTTCGATACCTGAAATTGACAATATCGAAGTAATGCTCAACATAGGCTACAACGCGGCGTCGGCGCACCCGCTTGTTGCCCGCCATATGCTCAAAGCGAAGCAAAAAGGCGCAAAAATCATCTGCGTAGACCCGCGCTTTACCGAAACGGCGCGGATTTCGGACATTTTTTTGCAAATCAAAGGCGGCACGAATATGGCCGTTATAAACGGCATAGCAAACGTGATTATCGCCGAAGACCTTATCGACCACGAATTTGTCGAGGCGCATACGACGGGCTTTGACGAATACAAGGCGGTTCTCCTCAAATACACGCCCGAATACGCAGGCGCTATCTGCGGGATAAAGCCCGACGATATACGAACAGCGGCTCGGCTTTTCGCAAAATCCCGCCACTCGGTCGTTATGTGGGGAATGGGCGTAACGCAGTTTACCCAGGGAACGGACGTTATAAAAGGCATCTGCGCCATTTTGCTTATGACGGGAAACTTCGGGCGTCCGTCTACCGGTGTCGCCCCCGTGCGCGGACAGAACAACGTACAAGGCGCCTGCGATATGGGCGCTTTGCCGAATGTGTATACGGGCTATCAGTCCGTCGCCAGCCCCGAGGTTCAGGCTAAGTTTGAAAAAGCGTGGGGCGCGAAACTTTCGCCCAACGCCGGGCTTCACGCAACCCGCGTGCCGGAGCGCGTCCTGGAAGAACCTGACCCGGCAAAACAGATACACGCCTACTATGTATACGGCGAAGACCCCGCCCACTCCGACCCCAACTTAGAGGAAGTGCGCGAAGCCCTCGAAAAACTCGACTTTGTGGTGCTGCAGGATATTTTTATGAACGGCACCAGCGTGTACGCCGACGCCGTCCTTCCCGCGACAGGCTGGGGCGAACATAACGGCACCGTATCGGCGACGGACCGCAACGTCCAAAGGCTCCGCAAACTGCTGGAACCGACCGGGGACGTAAAAGAAGACTGGGAAATCATCTCTCTTGTGTCAACGGCAATGGGCTACCCTATGCACTACAGCAATCAGGAGGAAATCTGGGAAGAAATGCTCAGCCTCACCCCGAGTTACGCCGGCGTGACGTATGAAAAAATCGAAAAGTACGGCAATATCCGCTGGCCGTGCCGGACGCGCGATATAAACGACCGGGGAACACAGTATCTCCACAAGGGCGGCGTCTTTTCGACGCCCGACGGCAAGGGCAAATTCATGGCAGCCGAGTACGCGCCGGTCAAAGAGAAGGAAAACAGCGAATACCCGATAGCCCTTTCAAACTTCCACGCGGTAGGGCATTATTCAACGCGGACAATGTCGGGCAACTGCCGCACCCTGCGCAACCTTGAGGACGAGCCGGGCGGCATCGAGGTGTCGCCCTGGGACGCGCACGCTGCCGACATAAAAAACGGCGACATAGTGAAATGCGTTTCCAAACGCGGACACTGCTACGCGCGCGCCGAAGTTACAAAGCGCGTGCGCAAAGGCAACGCGTATATGACCCACCAGTGGTGGATAGGGGCGGTGAACGAGCTTACCGTCCCCTACCTCGACCCGCAGAGCAAAACGCCGGAATATAAGTACTGCGCTATCCGCGTTGAGCGGATTCTCGACCAAGTATGGGCGGCGGCGGAAGTGGCAAGAATCTACGAGCAGATACGGCGCGCTATGAAAATCCCCGTGCCGGAAGGCTCGATGAAAAAAACGCTGCCGAAGGTGCACGCCGGTGTATGCGTAATGGCGGGGCGAGCGGAACCGCTCGATAGCCTTATGCGCCGGTCACTATGTTGGCTTGCGGCAGATGATTTGGTAACATCGTACAATGAAACACGGGCTGGCTTTATTGCAATAGCGCTGGAAAAGAATCGTCAGGCAACGCCCTTTATGGCGGAAGTGGCAAGAATCTACGAGCAGATACGGCGCGCTATGAAAATCCCCGTGCCGGAAGGCTCGATGAAAAAAACGCTGCCGAAGGTGCACGCCGTGTATGTGTAAGGGAATACCGCCTGCGCTCATGCGCAGGCAGCGCTGGATTTGAGTCTGGGGCAGTCAAAAGAAGCCGGTGAAGCGTTGCGGCAAAGACGGCACACCGTGCTTTTGTTATATACACCGTTGTTTTATTTTAGCGCTATTGTCCCCTGTATTCTATCTTTCAGTTTTTCGTATAAATCTTGCTCGTCTTTCCATTTTATAATGTTATAATGACTTACGTCAAAGTGCTTCTTCTCAAAGTCGACTTCCGAACAGGCAAATATAACGTCTTTCTTTAATGCCATAGCAAAACCGGCTTCAAAATATACGCCGTTGCGGTGTCCTGTAATGTCGGCAACGACAAAAGCGGACTGTTTAATATTTAGCAGTATTTGCCCGTTAATTTCATCGTTGAATTCGACTTTATCTATGCGTACCGGATTAAAGCCGAGTTCTGAGATTGCTTTTTGCACGTAGTTCCACGCTTCATTTGTCTTTTCATCAAACATCATAGCGACAAAAACATTTTTACTGTCTGTCCGTTTCAGGGTACTCTCAATTTCAAGCCAGCCTGTTACCGTTATTTTCAGTGGCCACGTATGAATCCCATCTATTTTAGAAAGCCAATTCTTTTCAAGCATAGCGTCAATGATGAAACCCTGTTCTTTTTCATCTTTCGCAAAAAAACAGTAGCAAGGCAATATTTGTCTTTCCTGATTTATATCTTCAAGTATTATTTCCTGCCCCCGATTTGGAAATTGTCGTGATAGGTTGAGCAATGAACGTTCTAATATTTCTGCAATATTCTCTGGAAATTGTGCCAGTAGCTCGTTAATGGTAAAACAAGTTTTATTTTTCGTAATTTCAAAAAGTGATTTTTGTTCATCGTAAATACAAATACAAATTCTTTTCTTAATCTCCAATAAATGTTGTTCGTACAAAACGGATAATATTTTGTACTGCAAGTTTTTGTTATCATTACAATAGATTATAACACCTTCGGTAACAAAAATTGTACCAAAATCTTCTTTTTGGAGAATACAAACATCATTACTGTTTTCACTTACAAACATCCATGGTTCGCCACAAAATTGAAACTCTTTTATTCCAAAACCATTCATTTCTTATTCCTTCAAAAACCCGTACTCATACACCTTCGGCCGTATCTTCGCCGCAAGCGTTTTGAGCTTTTCGCGCAAGGCGGCAAGAAGCGCGGTGTAGGTTTCATCCTCCGACTTTGCGTTCATCGCGCCGCTTTCTTTCCGCCCCTGAAAATATTCCCGTATATCATAAAAAGAAGCGTTGACGGAAGCGGTTCTGTTATCCTTGGTTTTGGCGTGATAGTGTTTCCACAGTTCCCGCCCCGCGTCCAGCACGGCGGCGGCTTCTGCGCTAAAGGTTTTGCCCTTGAGAAAGCCGCTCATAAAGGCGGATTCAAATTTTTCCCGTGCGCCTACTTCTTTTTCGGTGAAGGGGAGCCAGTGGTTGACGCCATCGCGGGAAGAAATACGGTTTTGTCCGTGAAACAAGGTAAATAGCAAACAGTCATTTTGAAACTCAACGTCTGTTTTATAGTTGTCATTGGGAAAGTAAAATTGGTCGCGGTCATTGAGCCAAGTTGGTTCAATACAGAGACGAACGGCAAAATAGACAGAAGCTGTAAGGATCGTTTTATCAGTACAAAAGAACTGTCTACTTTTTCTGGTATCAATTGATAACGTAAGATACGGCTGATGTATTTTTTGAAAATCAGGAGATTCGCAAATCAATAATCCAATACTTTTTTCGCGTATATTATCAAATTTTCGTATCCAGTGATTAATAGATTTATGAAAGTCATCCCAGTATCGTTTTTTCCCGCCATATTTTGGTATATCTACCTCAATATATTCAGGAAAACGTTCACCGTTTAAATCCCAGATGGTGAAAGCAATAGGAAAATTACCGATTACATTATCAAAAGTGTCGGCACGAACGACAAAACCAGCTTTGTAATCAGCGTTAAAAAATTTTCTGAATTTAATAAAATTCTGAGTGCAAATAAATTTCATTTTTGAGAATACTGCTAATTTACACTTTGATATTTCACGGTAAATACGAGCCATAAATTGCGCTGAAAGTTCATTGGTCGCCGCGCCTATAAACGGTTGGTATTTGTCTTTGATTTTGTTATGCACCGAAACACCTGTCTTGGGATCCCCGCCTCCCATAGGCATTTTTTGGTTTCCCGCCTCCGCATACGGCGGGTTGATATACACAATCAGCTTCTTGCGCTTCTCCGGGTCGCCGATAATCTTCTTCAGTTCCGCGGGCAGTTTGTCAAAACTGTCGTTCAAAAAATCAAATTGAAACACGTGCCCGCTCAACAGGTTTAAGTTTTCGTCTATGTCTATAAGGCTCTGCATGGTTTCGACATTTCCCTGTTCAACGTCGGAAGCCCACACGTTATATTCATTCGACAATCCCGCAAGCAGGTTCCCCGTCCCCGCCGCGCAGTCCCACACATAGTATTCGTCCTGCCAGTTCTCCCCGAAACAAGCCTTAAGATATTCCTTTGATTTATCCGCCCAAATTTTCGGCGTAAAGAACGAGCCTTTCACCTCGCGGATATTCTGCGGCACCAGCAAGTCGCGCCGGTCGATAATATGCTGCTGGTACTCTGCCGCAGGCGGACGTTTGTATCTATTCCAGAAACGGCTATACGCCGCGCCGCCGTCGGTAAAATCTATCTTGTTCTCAAACCAGTCGCCCTCGATATTCTCACGCAATTTATACTTGTCATTCTCAAGAACAATCTTTAGCTTTTCCGTGATGCTGTTGCCGTTAGAAGACATTATATCGGCGCGATAAAAATCGCCGTCAAGTATGCCGTTTTTTATAAACCTTGCCCACCTCTCTTTTGACAAATTGATAACCGGCTTTACTTCTTTTACCCATTTGATAAAAATCTGCACAAAGTTATCTTTGGTTATGGGGCTTTTTATGGAGGCGGACGCTTCGTCTGCAAAATGCGTTTTGATAAACTCTTTCAGTTCCCGGTCGTCCGCGCCGAAGGCATAGACCGTGATTTTCGCGCCAATCAGCTTTGTAACTTTTTCCCGCGCTTTTTGAAAATCCGCCGTTTCGTGATTGCTCGGCGTCTGGTTCCAGTTAAAATCTGTTTCGGTAAAAATCGGCAGCAGCGCGTGAAACGGCACGAAGGCAATACGCGCCTCGTCGAAACAGCCGAGCCACGGCGGCGCTAAATGTTCGCCCTTTTCGTAGGTTTTCTTGCAGGTGAGGATGAGCTGGGTGAGCATATCGAAAATATCATGGGCGCCTTTCTTCGCTTCCGCCCAAAGATAATGCTTTGAGCTTCCCGCGCCGTCGCTGAAAAGGTCTGTGCGTGTTTTCTTATCGGTGATTACAAAGTCGATATTGCCGATATTCGGTTCGTAGCCGAATTGCGGGAAATAGTCGTCGCGGACAAGCCCTTTCAGCGTTTCCTCCTTCTGTATGCCGCCGTATGTTGGCACGTTCCCTCCGCAAAATAGTATGGGCTGATTTTAGGGCACGAACGTCTTTTTTACAAGCATATCTATGTTTTTCTGCGAAACAAGCACGGCTCCCGCCGTTTTTTTTATGCCCAAGCGCGGCGCGTAATCGGGCGGTTGTGCTTCAAAAGGTATACCTTTTGTCATAGAAGGTATACCTTTCACTCTAAAAGGTACTCTTTTTGCTTCAGAAGGTACACCTTTTAACTCGGAAGGTATACCTTTCAGCACAGAAGGTATACCTTTCAGCACAGAAGGTATACCTTTCAACACAGAAGGTATACCTTTTAACACAGAAGGTATACCTTTTAACACAGAAGGTATACCTTTCAGCATAAAAGGTATACCTTTTAGAACATGCTTAGGCGAATCCGCGCCCGCAGCTTTGCGCGTTGCCTCTCTGCCGGGTTCTTTCAAAAAACTCGGACGTTTTCCGCAAGGGGAACGCTGCCGCTCAAAACCCCCGGTCGTCGCCCACACTCCGCGCAACCTGCATGCAGCGCTTTCTGCGCTCCTGCGGCGTACAGGAAACTCGACCGAAACCCGTGCATAGCGCGGGTTTCGCCGGGCGCACTTGCCGACGCGGGCAAAAAAGACTATATTCTTAGTAGGATATAAGAAAAAATGGAGGCACGTTATTCCTAAAAACATGGATTGGCTCCCGACAAATCGGGAAGCGCAGCTTGCAATGGCGCAGAACTGGGTCGCGGTGCTGGGAAACCAGACGGGGAACCCCTGGAATATCCCCGAAGCGGAGCAGACGGCGCTCGACGGGCTGAGCGTTGACGCGGAAAGGCTGCTGGGACAGGCGCAGTCCAGCGCGCGGACGACGGTTATCACGGCGGAGTGCAAGGCGGCGTTTGCGGCGCTGCTTGTTAAAATGCGCTTTGTCAAAAGCAGGTATTTTTTAGCGCCGCCGCTGTCGGACGCGGATTTTACCTCCCTTGAGCTGCAGCCAAAAGACACGACAAGGACGCCGGTTCCGCCGCCCGCGGCTCAGGCGGAGGCGGACGTTACCCGCCCGGGCGTTCATATTCTGGCGCTGCATTTGAAGGCGGTCGCGGACTCCCCGCCCGACCCGCACCGCGCCGATTACGGTTTCCGCATTTACTGGGGCGTGTTTTCGCCGGACGGAGCTTCGGCGGTTCCGTCTGCCGGCTTGAAGCGGGAACTGACGGCGGCGCCGGTTTCCGGCGAGGAGCTGCCTCATTCGCGGTTCACTCGCCGAAAAAAGGAGACGTTCGACTTCCCCGCGGAGGACAGCGGCAAGACCGCGTACTTCTGCGTCCGCTACGAAAACGCCAAAGGGGAGTCCGGTCCCTGGGGTCCGCTGTTTTCCGCGGTCATCCCGTAAGGATATAACAGAAAAACAGGCATGAGTCCCGCGCCCGCCTCCGGAAATGGAGGCGGGCGCGGTTTTTTTTGCAAAAAATGTTGACAAAACGCTGAACGTTTTTTATTATGCGTATAAAAGCTGTTGAGGACTTTGTCCCGCAAGCCGAAGAATACAACGCATATTCCGGCATATAGCCGGAGAATGGGTTAAAATGTTTCCAAAACGCATCATTGCGGCGGGTGTCGCCGCGCTTTCTCTCGCGGCTTGTTCGGGAATCAGCAGCGAGCCGCCTGCTTCCGTCACGCTGGAAGCCGCGTATGCGCGGGTTTCTGCCCGCGCGAAAGCGGCGCACTTTGGGTTTTCGTTCGAGGATTTCGCTCAAATGTATCTGGATGAGGGATACGATTCCGTGCAGGAGTATGAGCGCTGCTGGCTGGATGCGTTACCCTTGAATGACGACAGAGCCGCAAGCCGATTTGTTAAGCCTATAGCCGAGCAGTATACGATGCAAGGCGGGGGTTGGGGTAGTACACCGATACCTAACTCTGGCGGAAAGCTTATGAAAGATGAGGGGTGCGCGGTAACGCTGGCGGCGAATATTGCGTACACCCGCAACAATTCCGATATTACGCCCGGTACGATAATCGAAAAACCGGGTAATTTTTCAGGAAACGGTCTGCTGTGGGGTAATGCGCTAGCCGACGTCAATTTGTCTATTGGGGGCAGAGTCGACAATCCATTACGGGTCGATGAATTTTGGGATCTCCAAGAAGATTCGGAAAAATATTTGATAGGGATAATGGTCCATTACAAGGGGACCGCCGGGAATCCGCAGGGCACCCATTGGGTAGGCGCGAGTGCTGTTGCCACAACGCGTTCCGGGGGCCGTTTCTACTACAAAATATCCAGGACGTCTGTCAACGATAATGTTTTGGGAACAAATCCCGCCGAGAACAACCGGTACAACTTAGGCTGGAAACTTGGTACCGACGGGAGCGTGTTTGTTCCGGTAGAATGCGTAAGCGCTTATCGCGTATTTACCGTCAGATAGCGCGATAAGACGTGCACGGCAAAACCTGCGCTTTAACGCTGCTGTTCCTGTTCCGAATAGCCGCTGCCGCCGGAGCGCAGCGCATAGTTTCCACGTTTGAGCCGCTGAAAAACGCCGAGCGGCTAGCATACAGCGCCGGGGATGAAGGACGCAGGATGAGCCTTTATGCGCAGGACAGCCGGTCGCTCAAAACAACGCGCTTGCTCGGCTCGTGGGACGGCGTTACCGAATGGGGTGGCATTCAGTTTGCGAAAGACCGGAAGGAATGCTTTTTCCTCAAAGACACGCCGGAGGAAGGAAGAGAATCGCTGTATAAGCTTGACGGAAATGCAGGAACAGTGACTCTGTTATTAGGGCGCGTGTCATATAATTCCCGCGTATCTTCCGACGGACGGTTTTTTCTTTTTAACAGCCTCAGCACTGGGTGTGTCCGATTTCACAGCCGGTCTCCCGGCAGTTATGAGCTATCGACGGATAGGGGCGTGTTTTTCCTCGTGAGCGCCGACGACGGAAAGCTGCTCGACGTGTTTGACTGGAAAGTTAAAAAAAAGGACAGCGCTGGCGGTTTTGTCATTTATCGAGACCCAACGGGAATATTCATTATATATTATAGCTGGGAAGGCTCGACTATAGGCGCGGTTGCGACGCTTGACCCACGCACGAGGACACTCACCGTGCTTTGGGACGAGACTGATAATAATACGGATTTGTCGCTTCCAAACCGTATCAACGAGGCATATCAGGACGACGTAGTAAAACAGCCGCGTGACCCCACGCTGCGGCTAGAAGACAAATAAAAGAGCAGGTCCGCTCCTTATCTGTCTACCGAAGCGGGTTGACGGGGCTTTCCCGCGCACGAGGCTGTCGATCGATTTATGAGGAGCGGAACTGTGAAAACACGGGGTACAATGCACCACAAAACCTGCGTTCTAATGCTGCTGTTCCTGTTCCGAATAATCGGCGCCGCCGGAGCGGAGCGCATAGTTTCCACGTTTGAGTCGCTGAAAAGCGCCGAACGGCTGGCATACAGCGCCGGGGAAGAAGGACGCAGGATGAGCCTCTATGCACAGGACAGCCGGTCGCTCAAAACAACGCGCTTGCTCGGCTCGTGGGACGGCGTTACCGAATGGGGCGGCATTCAGTTTGCGAAAGACCGGAAGGTGTGCTTTTTTCTCAAAGACACGCCGGAGGAAGGAAGAGAATCGCTGTATAAGGTTGACGGGAATATGGGAACAGTCGCTCTGTTGCTGGGGCACATATCATATAATTCCCGCGTTTCTTCCGACGGACGGTTTTTTCTTTTTAACAATATCCATACCGGAGGTGCTCGAGCTAACAGTCGCGGAGGCTGGTCTTATTTATCGACGGATAGGGGCGTATTTTTTCTCGTAAGCGCCGAAGACGGCAAGTTGCTCGACGTGTTTGACTGGAAGGTCAAACGAGATTTTGGCGGCGGTTTTGACATTCTCAGAGACGCGGCGGGAATGTTTCGGATACAGTATGGCGGCGAAGGCGGGATTATCGGCGCAATTGCGACGCTTGACCCGCGCACAAGGACATTCGCCGTGCTTTGGGATTTAACCGATGATAAGCCAACAGCTTACCCAGAAAGCAGAGACGCGGCGTATCAGGACGACGTAGATAAACAGCCGTATGACCCCACGCTGCGGCTAAAAGACAGCTAAAAGAGTGGATTGCTCCTTATCTGTCTACCGAAGCTGGTTGCTGGGGCTTTCCACAAGGCAGAAAAATAGGCATATAAAGTAAAAGAGCAGGGTGAAAGCCTTGCTCTTTTTTGTGCCCCCAAGCGGCTTATCTTTACGCCGTAAGTTTCCCGCACACAGGCTTTGCCTTTATGCCCACCTTATGCGCTATGCCTATCTGCCGAGTTCTTTCAAAGAACTCGGACGTTCCCCGCAGGGGGAACGCGAAACTCGGCGTCCTTTTTTGACAAGCATATACCCGCATGATATACTGCCTCTCGTCTTATTTTGCGCGATAAAAGTCGCGCGACTGGTGTTCTGCACAGACGGACGCGGCGTTCACAACGATTCGGAGGAGCTTGCAATGAAAAAAAGCGCTGTATCAGTGCTGGCGATAACTGCGGTGGCGTTGCTGTGCGCGGCGTGCGATAAAATCGGCGCGAAGAAAATCAAGGTCAGATTCGCGGGCACCGAAGGGGACTCCACGCCGCAGAGTCAAATGCTCTATAAAGTGGCGGACCGCCTGAATGCAAGCGGCTACTTTGACGTCGACGTGTTTACGTCGGGCGCTTTGAGCAGCGACACCGATGATTTGGTAACGCAGGCGCTGCAAGGCTCGCACCTCGTCGTGCCGTCAGACCCCGCGCGCCTCTCCGCAAACCAGAAAGTGCCGGATTTCGGCATCCTCATGGCGCCGTATGCGCTGAAAGACTATAGGGTGCTGGACAAACTGCACGGCACGCCGCTGTATCAGCAGTGGGAAAAAGACTTTGAAAAAACCGGTCTCAAGCTCATTGCCAACAATTTCTATAACGGAATGCGGCATTTTATCACCAACAAAGAGATTAAAACGCCCGCTGATTTGCGGGGGCTGCGAATACGCGGCTTCAGCAACAGCGTCGGCAACGGTTTGGCAAAGAGTCTGGGCTATGCGCAAACCTCTATTCCGGCGACCGACATTTATACAGGCGTCCAGTCGAAGGCTATCGACGGGTGCGAAATCCAGACGCCGACTTCCTACGGCTACCGCCTGTGGGAGGTGCTCAAATACACCGCCAAAACCGGGCACTATATGCTGACCAGCAGCATTGTGTGCGGCACGGAATTCTTTGACCGGTTACCCAAAGAAGCGCAGGATGTGCTGGTCGAAACATTCCGCAGCGTATGCTCCGAGTATCAGGCAAAAGTGGCAAAAATAGAGCAGGACGATTTAACCGAAATGCAGGCAAAGGGAATGGTCGTCGCCGAGGTGAATACCGCACCGTTTGAAGCCGCGGTCGAGCCGCTCTATGCCGAGCTGGGATTTTCCGCCGGACTGAAAGACGAACTGTTCCGGCAACTGGACTTGTAACCACCAGGCGGGGCAGCACTGGCAAGACGGAAAACGGTGCGCGGCGTTCGCTTTCCGCTTTGTCGGTTGTAAGGAGGCTGTATGAAAAAAATTTATAAGGCGTTCTGCGCTACCGAGACGGCCGTCTGCGGCACGGCGTTCGTTGCCATTGTCGCGCTCACCTTTATGTCGGCTATCCTGCGGATGCTCAAGGTTCCCTTGTCGTGGAATATGGACTTGGCGATGCTGCTATTGGCGTGGGCGTCTTTTTTAGGCGCCGACTGCGCATTCCGAGCCGGACAGATGACGGGAATCGACTTGCTCACGCGGAATTTTCCCAAGAAGGCGCAAAACACCGTATCTCTGGTGATACTGGCTGCCATATTGACTGCGCTGCTGTTTTTTGCGCATTTCGGGATAAAACTGGTGAGAAGCGACTATAACCGGCAGTATTCGTCCCTGCCGATTTCTTTTTCGTGGGCAACGCTCAGTCTGCCCGTCGCCGCTATTTCGATGATTGTCTCGACGCTGCTTAAAATAAAAAATTGCATACGGGCGTACAGCGAACAGCGCGACCGGCACATTACAAAATAAAAGGATAGGGTTATGTCATTGTTGCTCATTTGCTTTGTGCTGTTTTTAGCGCTGGGTATGCCTATTGCCTTTGTCATTGGAATCGCGGGGTTGGCGTATTTCATATCTGCCGGCGAGCCGCTCACCATTGCGGTGCAGCGCATCGTCGCCCAGAGTCAGTCTTTTACCTTCCTTGCCGTGCCGTTTTTCATTTTTGCCGGCAATTTGATGAACGTATCGGGAATCACCGAACGACTTTTGGGGCTTGCCCGCCTGCTGACCCGACGCATGTACGGCGGCACCGCGCAGATTTCGGTCGTAATGAGCACGCTTATGGGCGGCGTTTCCGGCTCGGCAACCGCCGACGCAGCTATGGAAACCCGCATACTCGGTCCTGAGATGCTGCGACTCGGCTACAAAAAGGGCTATATCTGCGCGGTGAACTGCATTGCCGCCCTGATTACGGCGACAATTCCGCCGAGCCTCGGTCTGATTATATTCGGCTTTATCGGCGAGGTTTCTATCGGGCGGCTCTTCGCCGCGGGCATTGTCCCCGGCGTTCTGATGACGGTTTTCCTTATGCTGACGACGAGCCTCACGTCGCGCTATTACCGATATGACCCGCCGCGACGGGAGCTTCCCCGCCTGACGCTGAAAGAACTGGGCGAAAATCTGAAAGACTCGATATGGGCGCTGCTGTTCCCCATAATCCTGATTGTGGGAATCCGCTTCGGCGTGTTCACCCCGTCGGAATCCGGCGCGTTCGCGGTGGTCTACTCGATTCTCGTCGGCAAGTTCGTGTACAAAGAGCTGACGTGGAAAAACTTCATCGAGGCGCTCGTTACCTCGTTCAAAGACAACGGCGCAATCATGCTGATTATCGCCCTGTCCGGTCCCTTCAGCTACGCGATTACGCTGGTAAAGCTGCCCGTGCTGCTGAGCAGCCTGATTTTCGGCATTACCGACAACCCGCAGCTGCTCACGCTGATTATGCTCGGCTTCCTCTTTATCACCGGCATGTTTGTGGACAGCAACGTGAACTTCCTGCTCCTGACCCCGATTTTCCTGCCAATGGTTACAAAAGTCGGCATGGATCCGGTGCATTTCGGCGTGCTCATGGCGACTATCGTAACGCTCGGCGTGATGACCCCGCCTGTCGGCTCGGCGCTGTACACGGTCTGCGGCATTATCGACTGCCCGCCGGAAGAATATGCCAAGTATTCGCTGCCGTTTCTGGGCGCGGTGCTCTTGGAACTGGCAATCCTTGTGTTCCTGCCGCAGGCAGTGCTGTGGATTCCGAACATGATTTTCGGGGCGCAATAAATGCAGTACCGCACCGACCAAAAATCAGGCAACAAGTTGTCTGTCCTCGGCTTAGGCTGCATGCGGTTCCCGCGGAAGCTGGGCGTCATAGACGCGCAGGAAACGGAGCGAATCGTTATGGGCGCGGTTGAGCGCGGCGTGAACTACTTCGATACGGCGTATATCTATCCGGGGAGCGAGGAGACGCTGGGGACGATACTGGCAAAGCACGGTGTCCGCGAAAAGATATACGTCGCCAGCAAACTGCCGCTCGTCCTGTGCAAGAACGGCGGAGACTTCGACCGCTTCTTCGGCAAGGAACTGGAGCGGCTGAAGACCGGATACATAGACTATTACCTGTTGCACATGCTCACCGACCGGGCGTCGTGGGAGCGGCTCTGCGGCTGGGGAATCAGGGAATGGCTTGCGGAACAGAAGGCGGGCGGCAGAATCAGGCATATCGGCTTTTCGTTCCACGGTATCCGCGACGAATTCCTGTCGTTGCTCGACGTATACGACTGGGAGCTCTGCCAGATTCAGTACAACTACTCGGACGAAAACTATCAGGCGGGAGTCGCAGGGCTGAAGAAGGCGCACGAAAAAGGGCTGCCTGTCGTCATCATGGAACCGCTTCTGGGCGGGAAGCTCGCGGGAAGCCTGCCGGAAGCGGCGTCCGAAGCGTTCAGACGCGTAGATCCCGCACGGTCGAACGCGGCGTGGGCGTTCCGGTGGCTCTGGGAACAGACGGAAGTGACGGTGGTGCTCTCCGGCATGAGCGAGTTCCGGCAGCTTGCCGAAAACGCGGCTCTGGCGGATTCCGCCGCCGCGGGAATGCTCTCCGACGCAGAACGCGACGCATACCGCCTCGTGGTTGCGGAGTTCAACAAATCATATAAAATCCGCTGTACCGGCTGCAATTACTGCATGCCGTGCCCTCGCGGCGTGAACATTCCCAGTTGTTTTGCCGCGTACAACACGTCGTTTTCACTGGGGTTTTCCGCCGGAATGCAACAATACACCACCAGCACGGGCGCGACGTCTATAAAGCCGAGCGGCGCGGGGCTGTGCGTCCAGTGCGGCAAGTGCGAAACGCACTGCCCTCAGCGCCTTCCGATACGGGAGTCGCTCAAAGCGGTGCGGAACAGAATGGAGCCGTGGTGGTATCGGGCGGGAGTCGGCATATTCAGGCGCGTAACCGGACGGTGAGCACCCGTTACAGGGGCAGCGGGTCGGTTTCCGCATTATACAGACGGAACGAATCCTGGGCGATTCCAATGACAAAGGCAATAGGCGCTTTCCCTGACGCTTTCATTCTTTGTTTTATGCCGCGCGTAATGTTTCCGGTTCGGGTCTTGTGTA
>NZ_BBPW01000754.1:0-24471 GCF_001028545.1 Treponema endosymbiont of Eucomonympha sp.
TGTCCGGGCAGCAGTTCTTTTATCCGTTCCCACGCCTCGTCGCTTATATCGTGCCGGTGAATGCCTTCATTTCTTTTCATGCTTCTATTTTACCTCTTTTCCCCTATCCAGTCCACACTACCTAGAGAATATCAGTTGGGGGTCTTTTGCAAAGACCCTACAGCAATGGGGACTAATTGAAGATGGGCAACGTGTCAAAGGTTACTGGGACAGTAATCAAACATTCTCGCTTGCTGAGCCTAATAGTTCGGTAAATCCTGTCCTTTGGACTCATTTTCGGTTCTATTTTGTAGGATAATGTGCAACACCGTCCGCGGCGGTACAAAATGTTTTGTTTGAAGGAGTATAAAATGAAAGCAAAGAAATTAATGATTGCTGGCTTAGCGGTATGTTTGCTTGGGGGGGGGTATTAGGCTGTAAGAATGAAAATAATACAAATACGGAAAAGGCACGCCGTCTCATTTCCGGTACGACGCGAGCGGCGGAGAGGCGGAAACGCTTCCCCGCCTTTTTTTATGCCCGGACGCGGCGGAGTTCGCCCAGTTGCCTGCCGAGCGGACTTGCCGAAAGGCGCGGATATGCCGGCCCCGTCAACGGGGATGATTCCGTATTTATTTTAAAAATGATGCGATACGTTTATTGTTTTTTGCTGGGGAGATTCTTGAGCGCGGCAATGATAATCGGCGAAAAACTTGCAATAACCGACGTTATCGCAGCTCCCGTCAACCCTTCTTTTGCGAGTATTACACAGGCAACTATGCCTCCCGCTCCAAGAAACAGGGTAAAAATTTGCCCTATAATAGGTATAACAAGCATCGATAGCGAAACCCTGTCTTTTGTTTTTGCGTCAGACACAGCGTGCGTCTCAGCCATTTTCATAATACGGTCAGGAAAAGAAGCGTCAATTTCGCCGAATTTCTTCAGAATATCAGGGCTTGGAATAGGACCGGAATAAATCTCTTGCTGAATATGCGAGAGAGGAAAGCGCTGTTTTGGCTGTACCGAAGGAGTTATCGGTCTATTTTGACGGCTTGCTTTTCTGCTGGTCATACGAAAACTCGTCTATCGCTTGCTGTATGTTGTTGCCAGCCTGAGCAAATGCAAAAGATACTGCCTGCCACGCGGAAACTGCCGATATGGACGCAATATCCTTGTACGGCAACGGCGACAAATCGCCAATGGTGGAAACTCCATACAAAAAATTATTCATATTTTTATATATAGCAAATTTGCGGAAAAGGGGCAAGAACCTATGAGATTTTCGCTGCAAACAACACGGCGTTTGTCGTATTTTCGCTTTGCCTTTATGCCGCGAGCGGCGGGGCACGCCTTATCGAGCGCGCAGTTTTTTTATCCGCTTGTGCCAGAACGCGCGGAGCGCCTCGGCGGCGCGGTACAGCGGATAGGCGAGCGACAGCGGCACGTCGACGCAGCCCGGGCGGTGGATAATCGCGCCGCCGAAGCCCGTCTTGAAGCGGTACAGCCCGTGCATAGGGTGGCGCGCGTCGTCGTCGGGTGGAACGCCGTATAAATCGTAACAGTGGCACCCGTATTTCTTTGCGTCGCGGATCGCCTGCCACTGCAGCAGGTACGCCGCCATAAAGTTGCGCTTGCTGTTTGACGCGGCGCCGTACAGGTACGCCCCTTCGCGCGGGCAAAAAAGCGCGACAATCGCCGCAAACGCGTCGCCGCCGTGTTCCGCAAGATAGAGCCTGACGTCGGGGTTCTTCCGCACGCCGCCGCGCTCGGCAGCGCGCTCAAACAGCGACTGATAATACGCGCGCGAATGAATCGCTATGCCGTCGCGCCGTGCCGTAACGGCATACAAAGCGTAAAAAACCGCGATTTCGTCCGCCGTGCCCCGACGCACCGTAACGCCTTTCTTTTCGGCGAGGCGGATATTATACCGCCATTTGCTCTTCATGCGCGACAAAAGACTCTCTTCCGAGGGCGCAAGGTCGAGCACGACGGTGTCGGGCGGCTGCACCGGCGCGCCGTTTCGGACGCCGGGCGTTTCGCACAGCGCTTTTTTCCACGAAGCGCACTCGGCACTCGTCCTGAACGCTGGCGTCAGGTCGAAGCGGACGCACAGCGTGCCCCGCGGCAGGAACGGGCGCAGCGCTGCGCACAGCACGGTCAGGAATGCGCCCGCGCCGGAAGCCGCGCGTTCGTCGGACGGAGGGATTTCGGGATAAAGCGGGATATACGCGAGCGACCAGCGGGACACGCGCCTGAGCAGAACGGCGAATTGCTCGTCGCCGTGTGCCGTCATCGGGGGCGGCGCGGATATAATCCTGAAAAACAGGGGAGTCCAGCCTTGCGCCTGCTTGAAACGCGCCCAAAACGGCGACTGCAAAAAGCGGGTATTTTCCGGGTGCCGCCGGTCGGCTTCGTCTAGAGAAATCTGCGTCAGCGCGATTCCCTCGCCGCTCTGTCCGCAGACGGCTTTCATGCGTTGTGCGTGCGCGGCTCGGCTGTTTTTTGCGTTACGGCGGGTATTGTGCACAGCGGAGAGTGTAGCATATTTGCGGAGTACGGGAAAAGGCGCGGCGCGAACTTTGCTCGTTTCCCGAAGCCGTTTGACACGGGCAGGCTCTCGCGGCATACTCTTTCGGAATGAGGCAGTGTCGCACGGCAAATAATAAAAAATGCGAAATGCGGGACATTTCGCCGGGCTTGCGCGAGAACTCGTCTGAGTCCCCGAACAAGCACTTCTATCAGGGAGGGCTATCATGGCTGCGAAAAAGCTGCCGAAATCAAACAAGGGCATCAAGGAACTCGACGCCGTCTTTGCGCCCAAGCTGGCGGAAATCAAAAAAAACTTGACCGATGCGGTCATCGGGCAGAAACACGCGAGCGAAATGCTGGGCGAAGACTATGCGGAGGGTCTCGATAAAATCGTCGAGAATACGGATATATTGGCCATGTATGCGATACAGGCGGCGTGTTTTTTCCACTCGGCGGGGAGCGGGGGATTTTCCCCGGAATCGGTGGCAGCGGCTATCGACCACGTCGTCGCCAAGCTCGAATACCCCCGCGGAATCAGCACGGTCATCCGTCACGGTATCTGCGTGGAACTCGTCTCGGTGCTGAAGAGCACGACTGAGGGTATTGTGGAGACGGAGAGCGACCGGGAGCGTCTGAAGGGGCTGTTCCGAGACATTGCCGAACATTACCGCAGCGAGTTTGGGGACAAGCGTACCGAGCTCGTGCTGAGTCGCCTTGAAGAACAAATGGGGAAGTAAGCGGTACAACGGCGAGGCGCAGAGGCAGCCCCTTCGGCACGAGTGGGAGGGTTGCGGACAAGAACTACGGAAATACTCGCGCCAAATGTCGGGTTTGACGGTGCCTCCGTACGCGGCGGTTCGGCTTTTGTGCGTGCTGGCTGCCGTTGCGCTGCACGCGCTGCTTTGTTTTGCGACATTTACAGGCAAGCGGGAAGCCGCCACACCTCTCGGAAGTGCCACGAAGGCGTTGCGCCTTGTAGATATCCGCGAAGCTGCGCCAACGGTGCCAGAGTTAAACGCAACGCAGACCTCTCCAGCGCCGGACGCTGCACCGATGCTACCTATAGACGTGCCGGCGGAGACGGTGGTGCCCGTTGCGGAACTCGCGCTGCCAGAAGATTTCTTTGTGCCTGCCTCCCTCTCTCACGAAATTGAACGCGAGTCAGCCTCGGCGGATGCTTCGCAAAACGCCTCGCGGACGCAGGGAGTCGCCCAAGCCGGGTATGTGTCGGGTGGCTCCTCGCAGACGCAGGCATACCTCCGGCATAACTTTGACGCGCTGTTGCGTAAAATCCGGCGAGCACTCGTATATCCGCCTCAGGCAAAGAAAGCTGGCATACAGGGCACCGTGGAAGTGATCTTCATCGTTCGTGCGGACGGCACGGCGAGCGGGGTGTCGGTGAGCAAGTCGAGCGGGGAGCCGTTGCTGGACGCTGCTGCCGTCGCCGCTATCGCTATGGCGTCCCCGTTCCCGCCGCCTCCATCATCGGTAAAACTCGCAGTGCCGATTGTGTTTGTGCTCAAATGAATGCCGCAAGCTTTTGGGTTGTTTGCACGGGTTAGTCGCCTTCAAACACTAGCGGCGTTCTGCAAGAACAGAACGCCGCATTCAGTCTACACCCAGTCAGCGTTTGTGCGTTAGCCGCGCCGATTCAGCACCGACGTTATCGCGCCGAGCAGTTCGCCGTATGCGGCGAACGCCGGTATCGCCGGATTGTCGGCGGCGATATGCGGCGGCGCGCGAAACAGAAACCCCGCGTCCGCCTCGTTCAGCATTGCAAGGTCGTTGAATGAATCCCCTGCGGCGATAGTCTTAAAGCCGATAGACGCAAACGCCTGCACGGCGCGGAACTTGCCGTTCTGCTGCCGCAGCGTATAGCCGGTAATCATGCCGTCGTCCGCGACGACCAGCGAGTTGCAGAAAATCACCGGCATACCGAGCTTCTTCACCAGCGGCAGGGCAAACTGGGTGAATGTATCCGACAGAATAATCACCTGACAGCGCACACGGAGTTCGTCGAGAAACTCCTTTGCACCGTCGAGCGGGTCGATTTTTGCGACAGTGTCCTGAATAGCCCTGAGCGACAGCCGGTGCTTCTTCAGAATGGCGAGGCGCCGTTTCATCAGCGCGTCATAGTCGGGCATATCCCGCGTGGTGAGGCGGAGTTCCGCAATGCCGGTCGCTTCGGCAAACGCGACCCATATTTCAGGCACCAGCACGCCTTCCAGGTCAAGACAGGTAATATACATACATATCCTTCAAATCGCCGCATTCCGGCTGCTTACTCGGAATCCCCGCTTTGTTTTGCGCGAATCATTTTATGACGTTTATCTTGTGCCCTTCCAAGTTCTGCACGATAAAATCGAAGCCGTCCCGCGACACTTTCTCGTATTTCACCGGAATCTTCCCGAACAGGTCGAACACAAAACCGCCGAGCGTCTCGAACTCGCCGTCGGGGAATGCCGCCTGTATCTCCTCGTTCAGGTCGCATTCCGCTTGCTTGCGGAACTACTGCGCTTATCTGCGAAACTATTGGATATAGGTTTGTTCAGCGCTGGAACAGGTCAAACCAACAGTCGCTCGGACAATGCCCGCCATTAACGGCGAAATGCCAGCGGTCGATTAGGTCGAACCAATCGCCGCAGGACACAGCAAAAGCAGGGCTTTCGCCCTGCTTTTGTGCGAGCCAAAACGCTCAGTCATCATATGAAAACCAGTCGATAGCACCTGCGTCTATAACAATATAGTGGGATTTTTTTCCGTCGCCTTTTGCTACAACGGTGAACCCCGCGTCTTTCAGAATCGTTTCGGCTTTGTTACGATAGTCCTCGCTTTTAAATAAAACACAAATTGACGGCGACATTCTGTTTTCGTGAGCTGCGGAAACCGGCTGCTCCGTATCTTGTCCCCACGTCTCCGTCGTAAAATTGAAGTTTTCGTGCGGACGCGCATAAAACAGCGCCTCCGCGCCGCCGAGTTTTACCTGTGTGCCGTTCCCCGCAACATACGCGGCGTCTTCGTTAAAATCAAGGTAGTGGATGTACTCTAGCCCGACGCCGTGCAGAAACTCCGCGGGGAACGCCGCGAAGCAATACTTAAACGGGTTGTGGGTGACGGACACCACCGGATCGATTCCTGCCGCGCGGAGCCGGTCCACCCACTCCTGAATGTCGATATTGAAATATTCGTAAATATACACCCACCCGTCCCCGTCATACGTGTACCCGTCGCAGTCCTCGTGTATGTTTTTGCCGTTTTTGAAATAAAACGTATAGTCCCCGTTGCCATACTGAGCATAGCCGTATTTGCGTTCCGCGGCGACGCCGAGCGCGCCCGGCGTCGGTTTGTGCCGACATGAAACCGCCATTCCCGCCAAAATGCCCAATACGGCTGCTGCCGCCAAAACTTTCTTCGTGTTCATTTTTATTGTCCTTCATATAAAACATATTTCTGTGCGCATATTGCACCAGAAGCCGACCGCTGCCTTTCCGCCGAACGCCGCCCGTGTCAGAGAATGCTCATTGTTTTTTCATAGAAGCCTCCGTCGAGCTGTATGCCGTCTATGCGGCTTGCGAAGCCGAGTCCCCACAGCCTTTCCCGCTATTATATCAAAGGTTTGGCGGGTTTGGCAACATTTTTTACTGTTTTGCTGGTATCCGCGCGGTGCGCGGGCGACGACCGGATTCTTTCAAAGAAATCCGGCATATAGGTCGGCGCATAGACGAAACCTCTTTTACCGGCGTTCATCTGTGCGCTCGGCAGACGCGGCAGATGCTTATCCGTAGTATGACTATAGGCTTTCGCCTGCAACTAATCCTGCACGAGTGTGCAGGATCTCTCCGCACACTACAGTATGGCGACCTCGCACACTGTAGTATAGAAAGCCTCCATAATTCACAGGGGATAATCCCCGTGCGACCCCTATGCCGAGTTTCCTCAAGAAACTCGGTCGTTGCCCGTGCACTGCACGGGCAACGCAAAAGGCGGGGAAGCGTTTCCCCCTCTCTGTTCCCGCCTTTATGCCCCTGCGCCGCGCGGAGAACGCGGGATATGGACACGCATGGCTATAAAGGCGTATCTATATGCAGTCGGTTTCAGCATACGGGCTTTCGCCACTCGGTTGACTTGCTCGGCAGGCAACTGCTCACTGCCTCTGTTAAGCCCTTAACGCTGCCTCTATGTCGTTACCCGAAGGGTAACGCCGCTGCCTCTGTGCCGCCCAGTAAGCCGTCGCCTTATAGAGCAGTAAGCCGTCGCCTTACAGGGCGGTAAGCTGACACCTGCAAGCGGCAGTGTCGGCTGGCTTGCTCGGCGGGCACAGTAGGCGCTTGCCCGTATCCCGCCGCTGTAGACAAACATGTTGGAACGGCGTATCTATAAGGGCACGCAAGGAGCGTTTCAGATGAACAGACTGGTTTCGGCTCTGGTTCTCGGCATATACCTCGCGTCCTGCGCGCCGGCGCTGCTGCCGCCCGCGGGATCGGCGGAAGCGGGCGGCAGCCCGGCAGAGCCGCGTCCTCGGGACAGGCGGCTGCCGCAATGCCCGACGCGGCGAAAGAGGAGCGCCTCGTTACGGCGTGGCTGAAGAAAATGGCGCAGCAGAACGACCGGCTCAACCAGGCGCTGCGGGAGCAGATCCCCGAAATGATCCGCGAGCACGGCAGGCTGCGCCCGGCGCCCGGCTTTGACCCCGAAAGCGTGTGGGAGAACGCGACGCCGCACTTTTACGCGTATCAGGTGAGCCGCGACGACATAGAAATCTCCAGCGGCAGCCGCGCGGGAGAGATCGTGCCCGACGTCCGTCAGGCGGGCTTCCTTTTTGCCCGCGTGACGGAAGAGGAGCTGGCGGTTACGGAGTACGTCGGCAAGGCGGAGTTCCTCAAGCCGTTTTTCAGGCAGTTCTTCTGCGAGCCGGCAATGCAGCGCGCGGCGGGCAACCTGCCCGCGAGCTTCGCGCCGTACCCGCTGCTCAAAGCCGTCGAAGACAAGGGGCTGAAGCCCGCCGACTACGCCAGCTTTGAGGCGTACTATCACCTCTATCTGCCCGCCTGTCCCGCGCCGAAGGGGCCAAACGACACCAACACGTGGTATATCTACAAAACGGTTACTTTGCCGAAATACCGGGCGGAGATAAATCTTGAGCACCGCGCGTACCTCAGGCAGCTCGACCTGTACGAGCTGGACAGGGACTCGCTGCTTGCGGAAGGCGAAACGGCGCCCGAGCGCGAATACATAATGGGGCAAGGGATCGACTTTGACAGCCCCGATTTTGAGGAGCGGCTCAGCGGCTTTTCGGTGCGGAAGAGCGCGTTTGAGAACGTGGGGGACATACTCGACGGGCACTGGGAGGCGCTGAAGGGCGTGCCCGCGTTCCGGCGCATGTTCGAGTGGGCGGTCGAGAATATCGGTACGTACCTTTCTATGGCGGGCGTCGACACCCGCGTGAACCTGCCGAACGTGTTTCTGTGCCGCTACCGGGTGCAGGTGTACCGCTGCCGCGCGCCGTACCTCGCCGTGTGCGGCGCGGCGCAGGCCGCGGCTTTCGGCTGGCTGGAGGTGCCTGTCCCCGACGTCCACCTTGAGGGGGACAATTCATATATAGACCTGCCGCGCATAACGAGCATAGACAGCAACAAGCTGGGAATCCGGTACGCCTCGTTCGAGACGGCGCGGGAGAACGGGCAGTACGGCTTTTCCGGCTACGGCGGCGAAGGCTCCGCAAAGGGCCGCGCCAAAACTCCCGACCTGAACAATCTTCCGGGGCAGCCCGACCGCTTCGCCATGGGAACGTACCGCGGGGAGAAGAACTACTACCGGGAAATCGACGTGTTCAGAGAGGCGTACCTACAGTGCAACTATCCGTACAAGGTGTTCAGCCGGGCGGCGCTCAGGGGTCTGTCGCTGCCGGAGACGGTGGCGGCGGCTCAGGCGATAACCTTCGGCTCTGTCCCAGAGTACTGGCAGAGCCGCTTTCACGGCAGCGATGACAACCGGGACATCGGCTGGCTCTATCTTGATATAATACTGGACCTTCTGACCATTATCGATCTTGTCGACCTGGTCCACGGGGTGGGACTGCTGCTTCTCTCCAGAATAGCGATGAAAACGGCGGCGCGGGAGGCGCTCGCCATGCGGCACTTTGCCGCAACCGCCATGGACGAGCACTTCGTGATGGAGGGCAGCCAGCAATCCAATGGCTTTAGGCGCGCGTACATTAAATATGTCGGCTCGCAGGCGGGCTTTCCGCCGGCGCAGTTCGGCAAAAAGACTCCGGACGGGTTTGAGTACGCTGTCCTCGGTGACGGGAACGTCTATATGGTGCCGAACTATTTGCACCAGTTTACCACTGTAAAAAAGATTGTGCCGAACCTTGATACCGGCTTCGCAAAGACGACCTTCAACGGGTTCCTGAAAAGAAAAGCGACTGAGCATGTGTGGGAGGAGCACCTGCTGAATATCGAGAACAACCCGTTTTATTTTTCGCCGTTCTCCGCGGCGAGCGAGCACAGGATGTTTTACTTTTCGAGCCTTCACTCCGCCACGATTCCGTCGTGGTCGGGCACCCCGGCAACGTGGTACCTCTTCAAGGTGCCCGTAATGCCGACGTGGGGTCCGTTCAGGCATGGGCTGTTCCCGTTCCCCGTTAAACCCTTTTAAACCCTGAAAGCGAAGGGCACCGCGTTACCCTGCGGGTAACGTTCAAGTTTCTTGAGGAAACTTGACATAGAGGCGGACACCGAACGGACTTTGCCGAGGGGCGATATAGAGCCGCAATGCGGATAAGCGGCTACCGTGTTTATCAAGAAGGCTTTGCGGCGGCTTCCGCATAGTTGCCTACCGAACGGACTTGCCGAAGGGCGGAAACCTCTATGCCGTTCACCCGCCCGGCCCTATGGTGACGTTCGGCTACTGCCGAACGCGGAGAGCCTGCACGCCCGTGTCAGGCTTTGAAACCTGCTCATGTTTGACTGTCAAACCTGCCCGTGTTTGACTATTAAACCTGCTCGTGTTTCGCGTTACCCTGCGGGTAACGACATAGAGGCAGCGGCTAGCGGGGCTGCCGAGCGGGCTTTGCTGGCGGTTTCCGCATAGTTGTCTACCGAGCGAGCCAACCGAAGGGCGTTACCCTGCGGGTAACGTTCAAGTTTTTTGAAGGAATTCGGCATAGAGGCAAGAATCTGCCGGGGCTACCGAGCGGACTTTGCTGAAGTTTCCACCAGCAAGGCTACCGAGTAGGCTTTGCGGCGGGTTCAGCACAGTTGCCTGACGAGCGATTCACCGAAGGGCGAAAGCCTCTATGCCATACTACGGGTAAGCGCCTACCGTGTTTATCAAGAAGACTTGCCGAAGGGCGGCGGCGGCGTCAAGTTGCTTACCGAGCGAGCCAACCGAAAGGCGGGATAAAGCCGTAATACGGGGAAGCGGCTAGCGAGTTTATCAAGAAGGCTTGCCGAAGGGCGATATAAAGCCGTAGTACGAATAAGCGCCTACCGCGGCTACCGAGCGATCCAACCAAAGGGCGAAAGCCTTTGCGCTTGTAATACGGGTAAGCGGCTAGCGGGGCTAGGTAGTGTGGACTAAAGAGGAGGAGAGAGGTAAAAAGGGAGATATGAATGAAATACTCCACAGCAAACTATGGAATATTTCATTAAAATCGTTTTCGGCACCCTCAAACGCTGGCGAGGAATCGCTACGCGCTATGCAAAGCTTACCGTTTCCTTCATCGTTGCTATTCATATCAGGTGTTTTCCTTTACATCCACCTTCAAGTCCACACTACCTAGCCGAGTTTGCGGCGATCCCCTGCAAGCGGTAGTGTCGATCCCCTGCAAGCGGTAGTGTCGGTCGGCGTCATAGAGCCGCAATACGGATACGCATTTACCGTGTCTGCCGAGCAAACCGACCGATAGGGGCGATATAAAGCCGTAGTACAGGTAAGCGCCTACCGTGTTTATCAAGAAAGCTTTGCGGCGGCTTCCGCATAGTTGCCTACCGAGCGGACTTGCCGAGGGGCGGAAGCCTCTATGCCATAGCACGTCTTCGTTGTGTGGCAAACGTCGAACGCTACGTTCCTAGGAACACGGACGGCAGACATACCAATTATTTCTTTTCCCATCTATGCTGTCGCGTTTTTATCTGAGACAACGCGAATTTTGCGGTTAGATTTTACGCGAAGCAATGCATCAGCTTGCATAATACCTTTGATATACGTTATAGTTACGAAACTTATATGGGCGCTTAGCTCAGTTGGGAGAGCGTTTGGTTTACACCCAAAATGTCGGCGGTTCAAACCCGTCAGCGCCCAAAGACAAGCAGTTTCTATATAAATGTTTATATATTTCTGTATAGCTGTCGAAAAACAAGAAATCAAGTAAGCTACGACACCACAGTGTTTTGATAGGTGCAGTTCTGCACATTTTCTGCAAAAAAACCACCCCAAAGCGGTAACATCAGTATCAATACACATGTTATTACTCTTATCTAGTCAGCGTGAACTAGGTAGTATGGACTGGAAGGCAGAGGAGCACACACCTGACATGAATGGCGGCGATGAAGGAAACGGTGAGCTTTGCGCAACGATTCCTCGCCAGTGCTTGAGGGCGCGGAAGACGGTTTCAATGACATGCCGATACAGCTCATGATTGTACGCTCGCTGCTCTTTCCGGCTTTTAACCGGAGGGATGACTGCTGCTATATCCGCTTCCTTAAGCATGCCGAGCAGCTCGTTCGTGTCATACGCCTTGTCTGCGAGGAACGCTTCCGTCTCCAAACCATCCATAAGGAGAGGCGCTTGGTTGCAGTCCGCGACAGTACCGCTTGTCACAATGCCGCTTGCCGGTATCACGTACTCGTCAACTGCCAAATGTAACTTGCTGTTCAGCTCCCTTTTGTGCGGCTAATGTCCTGACTGCCGCCTTGTGCCCCGCATGCGTCCGCGTGTGCCTTGATATACATCGAATCTATCATAAAGATATCCCCGGCAGGCTCGCCTATTGCGGCGGACGCCAGTATTCTCCATATTCCCTTATCCTGCCAGCGGCAAAACCGCTTGTGTATGCTGTTCCAGTTCCCGAATTCTGGCGGTATATCCCTCCACGGAGCGCCTGTACGCGTCTGCCACGCTACCGCGTTGATAAACAAGGCGGTTGTCTTTCGTCACTCTCCCGTGCTTCCCTTCCTGTCCGGGCAGCAGGTCCTTTATCCGTTCCCACGCCTCGTCGCTTATATCGTGCTGGTGAATGCCTTCATTTTCTTTCATGCTTCCCATTTTACCTCTTTCTCTTTATCCAGTCCACACTACCTAATCTGATAATGTGCCCTTTGCAATTTTAATCGGCGGCTAATGTTTGGCAAAACGCGCCGGTCGTTCCGGTCGAATGTGATAAGGCTTGCGGTGCCAATTCCGATAGTGTGGCGGAAATCACCATATGGAGTATTTTCTCCAAACGAATAAGGACGGTTGACTTACGCGGCGTCAATGTGCCCCACTGCGGCATGTTGACGTGTACAATCCAGTCGCCGGGCTCGATACCCAAAAGAAAGTTTGTGCGGTGCCATGCTTCTTTTTCGTCTTTGTTGTATTCTTGCCACGCGCGCGTTTTCAGCGCGTGTAAATCGGCGGAATCAAACCACCCCCACCCGAAACGCGAAATTCCGCTTTTAAGCGAGTCATGTATAAAAGCGATAATATCCTGAGGCGGTTTGTTAAACACCCATATGTTCATGATTTTCTCCAAATAATTTTTTTAATCTCTGCTTTGTGTTCCAAATGCGCAGCGTGCGCCCTTTTGCAAGCGGCACACTGTCCGCTATGCGTTTGTATATATATCAATTTCGCGGCAAATAGACAAGGGATAATGTAACACTCTTTTTGCCTTCTACCTCGCGTTCTGATTCGCCGAATCCGTAACGCCAAATGGCTCGTTCGGCACAGCGAATATTGGCGGCGTGCTTCCGGGTTTATTTTTCCCGGTCCTTTATTTCCCGCATGAGCGCCTGTACCGCTGCGTCCAGCACAGAATCCACGGTTATGAGTTTCTCGATTTTGGCGACGGAATACATGACGGTGGTATGGTCGCGGTTGCCGAATTCGGCGCCGAGCTCCGTCGTCGAATACTCCGTCAGCTTGCTTGCAATATACAGGGCGACGTGCCGCGGTTCCGCGATTTTCTTGCGGTGCGATTTTCCTTTAATGTCGGAAAAAGATATATTGTAGTGGTCGGCGACGGCTTTCTGAATCGCCTCGACGGAAACCGCGCCCCCCTTTGGGGAACAGAATATGTCGCGGAGCTGCTGTTGCGCGGTTTCGGGCGTGACGGCGGTTTCGGTAAGCTCCGCGTATGCGACGATTTTAGCCATAGCCGCTTCAAGGTCGCGGACGTTGGTGCTGACGTTCTGCGCGATAAGGTCAAGAACGTCCGGCGGAATGTCCTTGTGTGCAATCTCCAGCTTTTTCTGCAGGATTGCCTTCCGCGTCTCATAGTCCGGCGGCAACAGGTCGACGCTGAGCCCGCTGGAAAACCGCGAGGTCAGCCGCTCATTCATGCCTTTCAGCTCGGAAATCGGGCGGTCGCAGGTGAAGACCATTTGCTTGAACGCCTGGCTCAGCGCGTTGAACGCGTAGAAAAGCTCTTCCTGTGTCGCCATCTTTTTTTGCAAGAAGTGAACGTCGTCGAGCAGCAGCGCGTCGGCGTTCCGGTATTTGTTCTTGAACTCCTGAGCCTTTTTCGCCTGAAGCGAGTTTATGAAGTCGTTGGCAAAGTTCTCCGCGGGAACGTAGATGATTTTGCCGACTCCGGCTTGAAAAAGCGCGTTGCCGACCGCCTGCGTCAGGTGCGTTTTGCCCAACCCGACACCGCCGTAAAACAGCACGGGGTTATAGGCTTTGCCGGGATTCCGCGATATCGCGAGCGCGGCGTTGTATGCGAAAGAGCAGTTGTCCCCCGTCACGAACGTTTCAAACGTATAGTCCTCTCGGAGCTGCGGGTGCCGATTCTTCGGCGGCGCCGCTTCGCCTGAATGCCCGGCGGGGTGCGCCGATTTGCCGAAGAGCGCTGCACGGGATTCCGAAGACACAGGCGTTTCGTTCGCCGCCGCAGGGGAAGCGTTTTTTTTCCTGATTTCAAAGCGAATGCGCAAATTCTGCCCCGACAGTTCGGCGAGCTTGCTCTTCAGGCGGCTGGTATACCCGCGGCTATTGAGCTGGTCGCGGTAAAACGCGGACGGAACGCCGACGGCGATTTCCCGCTCGGCGGAACCGAGATAATCGGCGCCGAACCAGAGCACAAACTCCTGTTCGTTTCCCGCCTCTTTGAATTCTTCCCGAAGCTGCTTGAGCGCTTCCTCCCAGAACACGCGATAATCCCACTCTGCCATAACGCCGCCTTTACCTTTCTTGTGCGGGAATATATACTGCATTTTTATCTCTCTGACAACGCTCGGCATAAAAATCTTTTAAGGAAAACATGAAAGCAACTTATTCCGCGACGAACATTCAGGTGCTGAAAGGGCTTGACGCCGTCCGAAAGCGCCCAAGCATGTATATCGGCTCGACGGGACCGGACGGACTGCACCATCTGGTGTACGAAGTGGTCGACAACAGCATAGACGAGGCAATGGCGGGATACTGCGATAAAATCCTTGTGGTGCTGGAGAAAGACGGCGTCGCCCGCGTCGAGGACAACGGGCGCGGCATTCCGGTCGACCTGCACCCCGAAGAGGGAATCAGCGCGCTGGAACTGGTGCTGACGCGGCTTCATGCGGGGGGGCAAATTCGACAAAGGCTCGTACAAGGTTTCGGGCGGGCTGCACGGCGTGGGCGTTTCGTGCGTCAACGCGCTTTCGGCGTGGCTTGAGGCATACGTCAACGTGAACGGCAAGCGATATTTTCAAAAGTTTGCCGCCGGGGACGCGGCGGATCCGGTGCGGGAAGTCGCGCCGGATTTCGGGGCTGACCCGCAGTGCTCGCTCATAAAGCAAGGTAACCGCGCCGCGACGGGCACCGCTATTCGCTGGCTCGCCGACCCGTCGGTTTTTACCGAGACGACCGCCTACAGTTATGACGTGCTGGCGACGCGGCTCCGCGAACTGGCGTTTCTGAACAAGGGCATTACCGTTGTGTTCCGAGACGAGCGGCTCCCGTCACCAAAAGAAACAACCTTCCGCTTTGAGGGCGGAATCCCGCAGTTTGTGTCGTATCTGAACGAGAACCGGAACTGCATTCCGGCGGAACCCGTCTTTATCGGCGGCGAGAAAGAC
Organism: Treponema endosymbiont of Eucomonympha sp.; assembly: GCF_001028545.1. Lineage (NCBI taxonomy): Bacteria > Pseudomonadati > Spirochaetota > Spirochaetia > Treponematales > Treponemataceae > Treponema > Treponema endosymbiont of Eucomonympha sp. Next base: position 14,766 of record NZ_BBPW01000754.1, read on the forward strand.
GGGGTGGTCGTGGAGCTTGCGCTGCAGTACAACGACGGCTATACGGAAAACATTCTCTCGTTCGTCAACGACATAAAGACGAAAGAAGGAGGCACGCACCTCGAAGGTTTCAAGGCGGCGCTGACCCGCGTGATGAATGCGTTTCTGGCGAACAACGCCAAGCTGCAAAAAAAGGTGGACAAGGACGAAAAGCTTACGGGCGACGACGTGCGCGCGGGCTTAAGTGCGGTGCTTTCAATCAAGGTACCGGAACCGCAGTTCGAGGGGCAAACGAAAACAAAACTCGGCAACAGCGAGGTGCGCGGAATCGTCGATTCTCTGGTGAACGAGCACCTGACGGTTTATTTCGAGCAGAACCCAAAAGTTATCGAGCGGGTGCTAGAAAAGGGCGTCGCGGAAGCAGCGGCGCGCATTGCGGCGCGGAAGGCGAAGGAAGCGACGCGCCGGAAGAGCGGACTGGACAGCTTCGGGCTGCCGGGTAAGCTGGCGGACTGTTCGGCGAAAGACCCCGCGCGCTGCGAGGTGTATATCGTGGAGGGCGATTCGGCGGGCGGTTCGGCAAAGAAGGGGCGCGACTCGAAAACGCAGGCGATTCTGCCGCTGTGGGGCAAAATGCTCAACGTGGAGCGGGCGCGGGTCGACAAGGTTGTTACCAACGAAAAGCTGCAGCCGATTATTGCGACGCTCGGCACGGGAATCGGGAACGAGTTCAACATAAGCAAAATCCGCTACCACAAAATCATCATCATGGCGGACGCCGACGTCGACGGCTCGCATATCCGCACGTTGCTTCTGACGTTCTTCTTCCGCCACATGAAGGAGCTTATCGAGCAGGGCTACGTGTATCTCGCCGTGCCGCCGCTGTTCAAGGTGTCGTTCAACCGCAAGGAGCGCTACGCATACGACGACGACGAACTGAAGCTGGCTATGAAGGAAATCGGGCGCGAGCCGGAAAAGATTTCGGTGCAGCGCTACAAGGGTTTGGGCGAAATGGACGGAATCCAGCTCTGGGACACGACTATGGACCCCGCCCGACGCAAGATGAAGCGGGTAACGCTTCCCGACGCGGTCGAAGCCGACCGGCTTTTCAGCACGCTCATGGGCGAAGAGGTGGAGCCGCGCCGGAAATTTATCGAAGAAAACGCGAAATACGCGAATCTGGACGTGTAAGCACAGAACCGGTTGCATTCGGGCTTTGCCGAACGTTCGAGTTTGGCAGAGAAGCGAAGCGCATACACGCGTATGAGTCACGGAAACACGCGTTCCCCTTGCGGGTAACATTCGAGTTTCTTGATAGAGGCGAAGGCGGATAAGGGGCAGAAAGGTTTAAACCTCTCTGCCCTTGCCTATATGCGCAGCAAGCTGTAAGTTTACTGCAAATTCGGACGTTCCCCGTAGAAGAACGCGAGGCTTGCAAACGTTTGCGCGGGTCATATAAACATTAGTGAAAATCCTTCGAACGTTAGGTAGCGTGGATGAGAAGGTAGAGGAACAAACATCTGACATGAATAGTAACGATGAAGGAAGCGGTGAGTTTTGCGTAGTACATAGCGATTCTCTGCCAGCGCTTGAGGACACGGAAGATATTTTCAATGACATGCCCGATACAGTTCATGATTGTACGCTCATTGCTCTTTTCGGTTTTTAACCGGAGGGATAACGGCTGCTATATCCGTTTCCTTAAGCATGCCGAGCAGTTCGTTCGTGTCATACGCTTTGTCCGCACGGAACCGCTTCCGCTTCCAAGCACTCCGTACGGAGAGACGCTTGGCTACAGTCCGCGATAGTGCCCGCCTGCCGGTATCCCGTACTCGTCAACTGCCAAGTGCAATTTGCTGTTCAGCCCCTTTTGTGCGGCTGATATCTTGACTACCGCCGCGCGCCCCGCATGCGCCTTGATATATGTCGAATCTATCATACATCTCCGGCAGGCTCGCCTATTGCGGCACCCGTCGGCGTTTTCCATATTCCCTTGTCCCGCCGGCGGCAAAACCGCTTGTGCACGCTGTTCCGGTTCCCGAATTCTGGCGGTATGTCTCTCCGCGGAGCGCCTGCGTGCGGTCTGCCGCGCTGCTGCGTTGATAAACAAACGGCTGTCTTTCGCCGCTCCCCCATGCTTCCCTGCCTGTCCGGGCAGCAGTTCTTTTATCCGTTCCCGCGCCTCGCCGCTTATATCGGTGCTGATGAATCCCTTTGTTTCATATCTCTATTTTACCCCTCTTCCTTCTCTTTCGTCCACGCTACTTAAAGAAAGCTCTAACAAAAACGCCAAACCGTCCGTTGCAAAACCTTGCCGCCTGTGCAGAAGCAAATATGGATTCAGCTTATGAAAAACCCGAAACACCAGCGTATTTTTTCTCCTACTAAATTACTAGAAAATTATCGCAAAATGCTTCCCCATTCTCGACAAAAAGAGTATACTTATATTCGTGAAGTGTATTGAGTTACCCTTGCCTGAACGCGGCGATACGGTTGTGGTGGGAATGTCGGGTGGTGTCGATTCCACCCTGAGCGCAATGCTGCTGAAAGAACGCGGCTGCACGGTTATCGGTGTTACAATGTCGCATTGGAGCGGAGACGGCGCAGGTGAAGGCACTCGTAGCGCAATGCGCCGTGCCGCTTGCTACGGACCGGACGAAGCACTCGATATAGCTGAATGCCGCGCTTTTTGCAAAGCGCAGGATATTGCCTACCACGTGGTTGACGTCCGCGAGGTATATGATAAAGAAGTACTCGGCTATTTCCGCCGCGAATACCGGAGCGGGCGTACCCCAAACCCGTGCGTCCGGTGCAACGAGCAGGTTAAGTTCGGCGCATTGCTCGACGGCGTGAAACAACTCGGTATTGATTACGACTATTTTTGCACAGGGCATTATGCGTCGCTCGTGTGGCTCAACGCTTCTCCTTTTCCGAATTCCCCGACCGCCGTATTTATCCGCGCCGCAGAAGATAAGTCAAAAGACCAGACATATTTTCTGTACCGCGTGCCGTCCTCCGTGCTCGAAAAAGTGCGTTTCCCGCTTGCACCGTACACCAAAAAGCAGGTACGCGAAATGGCGGCAGGGCGAAAGCTTTTCTGCGCAGACCGAAGCGACAGTCAGGATTTTGTTTCTGACGGGTATTTCGACTCGCTTTTTCAGGATAAAGCGTCGATACCGGGCGACATTGCAGACCTTGACGGCAACGTATTGGGGCAACATTGCGGAATTGAGCATTACACCGTCGGACAACGGAGAGGACTCGGTGTCAGTTCCAATAGTCCACTGTATGTGCATTCGATAGACGCCGCACAGAACCGCGTGGTATTGTCCAAAAATGACGACCTGCTATGCAAAGGACTCACTGCTGACGATTGGGTGTGGGCAGGAGGCTACGAACCTGCCTCTGCGTTTCACGCTAAGGTAAAAATCCGCCTTTCATCTTTGCCGGTTAGCGCAACGATACGCCCTGTTTCTTCAAATAAAAATTATTTCGGCACGGCGGGCGAAACCAGCAAGACGTGGGAAATTATATTTGATACTCCGCAGCGCGCGATAACACCGGGGCAATCAGCAGTGATATATAAAGAAGACATTATTGTGGGGGGGGGGATTATTTCCAACGGTATACATGAATAAACGAATCTACCTTGACTACAACGCGACGACTCCGCTTTCCGAGGAAGTGCGGCAGTTTTATATTGCGGAACTTGGGTCATACGCGAATGGGTCAAGTCTGCACGAAGACGGGCGCGTTGCGGCAAAAAAAATTACGGTGGCGCGGGAACAGGTCTCGACGCTCGTCAACGTGAAACCAGAAGAAATTATCTTTACGTCGGGCGGCTCCGAGTCAAACAATATGGTATTCAACACGATGATTGAATTCAGCAAAAAACGCGGACGCAATCTGATAATTACAACGGCGATAGAACACCCCTGTGTGCTTGAATCTTCCAAGCGACTTGCTTCCAGTTTCGATATGGACGTGCGTTATCTGCCAGTTGACGGCGACGGTATGGTCAAAATGGACGCTTATCGTGCTGTGCTTGCCGAAAAACCGCTGCTTGTGTCGATTATGACGGCGAACAACGAAATCGGTACGGTGCAGGATATCAAAACGCTCGCGACGATAGCGCATGAGGCGGGGGCACTGTTTCACACCGACGCAGTGCAGGCGGCGGGTAAAATCCCCGTTGACTTGTTTGCGTGGAGTGTCGATTACGCGACATTTTCGGCGCATAAAATATATGCCCCAAAAGGCGTTGGCGCACTGTATGTAAAAAACGGCCGTCCCATTGAGCCGTTTATCCGCGGAGGACACCAGGAACACGGGCTTCGCGCTGGTACCTACAACGCGCCTGCGATTGCTGCTTATGGCTATGCCGCTGAGCTTGCACGGAAGGAGCTTCCTGTCTACGAAGCACACACTCGTACTTTGCGAAACCGGCTTCGCGACGGACTACTTGAATTCGTCCCCGGCGTCTGCATAAACGGGCATTCAGTGAACGTGTTGCCCAATACACTTGACGTATCGTTCTCCGGTGCGGAAGGTGAAGCGATCCTGTTACACCTTGATTTGCTCGGCGTGTCCGTTTCGACTGGTTCCGCCTGCGCGTCGGGTAGTCTTGAACCGTCGCACGTGCTCATGGCAACCGGACTGGGACCAGAACTGGCGCACGGTTCAATTCGCTTTAGCTTCGGCAAATATAACACTGAATCTGACGTTGATTTTCTACTGGAACATATCCCGCCAGTCATTGCGCGTCTACGGAAAATGTCTTCGGTTTCTTTTTGTGGAATGACAGATATAGGGAATTTAGCATGAACGATTGGCTGTATTCGGACACGGTGAAAGAGCACTTTACCAACCCGAGGAACGTGTTATACGAAAATGAATCAACATGGAAGCATGACGGACGGGGTGTCATTGGTAATATAAAATGCGGCGATCAGATGCTAATGCTGATTCGCGTCAAAGACGACATGATTGTTGATGTGCGCTGGAAGACTTACGGCTGTGCGAGTGCCATTGCGTCAACATCGATCCTGTCCGAAACAATTAAAGGGATGCTGATTAGCGAGGCGTATAAGCTCAAGCCAGATGATATTGTTGCACGACTTAACGGACTTCCCCCGAATAAAATCCACTGCTCTGTACTCGGCGACAAAGCACTCCGTGCCGCAATCGACGATTACCTTGCAAAAGCGGGTCGCCAATCGTTTAGGGGACAGGAACATGCGGAAGTAATTTGTCGTTGTTTGAATGTTACCGACCGCGACCTTGAGGAAGCTTATAAAAAAGGCGACCGAACGTGGGAAAATTTACAGGCGCGAACGAAGCTCGGTACGGCGTGTGGATCGTGCAAAGAACACGCTATGGAAAAAATGCACGAGTTTGAGCATCTGTACGAGTAAGCGTACTATAAATGGTATCTTTTTAAAATTTTTATAGTTGTATTTGTTTAAATCACGAAGTATAATCGACTTTATTTGAAGTATCTGCAACCTTTGATTACGATACTCTAAACCTTCCGGTTTTAAAAACGCCTAATCGGCTGTTTTTGAAAGTACCAAGTTAGATTGGTTTAAGTTATATTGAATAGACGCCAAGAATGCTGTTTTGTGCAGAGTTTTTCGTTGCTTGCTGGGTGCAGCGACTTGACAACAAATATATGTTTAGTTGACGTTAATCAACATAATCTATTGTTTATCTGCTTTAATATACTGTTAAAACCTATACGTAAAATCATATAACACGGAGAAATACTGAATGGCACTGATTCAAAGACGGCGTTTTAGTGATATATCCGCCGACGAAGATCATTTGAATGCGAATATTGAATCGAATTTCAATATTAATCCCGCACAAAACGAAACCTCAAATGATTCTATAGAAATGAGTTCCACTGAAAGCGGAGCTGTTTTACCGAATCATTCTATATCGGCAGTACGAAACAATAGTGCGCGCGTTGCCCGTCCGAGAACAAATACAATGCGTCGTCGTTCTCCGATTCATGCGGGACAGAAAGGCGAAAATGGAAATCACACAGGAGCAATACGTCAAGAAACACAAAACATTGCTGCAAACAACGAAGAAAGGCACGAGGCAAAACCGCATCTTTTTATTAATGAACTGATATTTATGGGAATGAACGGTTTGCGCGACATGGCAAATCAGTACGGTATTCCACCGGACGACCTTGCACCGATGAAAAAGCAGGAACTTATCCTTGCGATTTTAAAAGCACACACCGAGCATAATGGTATTATTTTTGCCTCCGGTGCGCTTGAAACCTTACCGGATGGCTACGGTTTTCTACGTTCCCCGCAAAACAGCTATTTACCCGGTTCAGACGATATTTATATATCACCAAGCCAAATCAGATTGTTTAATCTGAAAACTGGTGATACGGTATTTGGGCAAATCCGTTCTCCAAAAGAAGGCGAACGTTTTTTCTCGTTGTTGCGGGTTGAAAATGTCAATTTTGACGAGGCAAAAAACGCGCAAAACCGTATCCCGTTTGAAAACCTTACCCCCTTGTATCCAAACGAAAAATTTAATCTTGAAACAGATAGCCCAGACCTTTCCTGCCGTATAATGAATCTGTTTTCACCTATTGGCAAGGGGCAACGCGCACTCATCGTCGCGCCGCCGAAGGCCGGAAAAACGATTTTAATGCAAAAGATTGCGAATGCAATTACAGCAAATCATCCCGAAGTTTATATCATTGTACTGCTCATTGACGAACGACCTGAAGAAGTTACCGAAATGGAGCGCTCCATTAAAGCGGAAGTCATTTCGTCCACGTTTGACGAGCAGGCGACACGTCATGTGCAAGTCGCCGAAATGGCGCTTGAAAAAGCAAAACGACTTGTCGAGCATAAACGTGACGTAGTCATATTCCTTGATTCAATTACGCGCCTTGCCCGTGCTTATAATCAGTCGGTACCCACTTCCGGCAAGGTGTTGTCGGGTGGTGTCGATTCGAACGCACTCCACAAGCCGAAGCGGTTTTTTGGTGCAGCGCGGAATGTGGAAGAAGGCGGAAGTCTCACTATTATTTCGACGGCACTGATTGAAACCGGTAGTCGCATGGACGAAGTTATTTTCGAGGAATTCAAGGGCACAGGCAATATGGAAATAAACCTTGACCGAAAGCTCGCCGACCGCCGACTGTTTCCCGCAATCAACATAAAAAAATCAGGTACACGCAAAGAGGAATTGCTTCTTTCCGAGGAAGAATTGCAGAAAATCTGGGTATTACGGAAAGCAATTAATCCAATGGATGACGCAGAAATCATCGAACTGTTGCTTGACAGAATAAAGAAAACTAAGAATAATGAAGCATTCCTGCGTTCAATGAATACGCTGGAATCGTGACAAACAACAAGGAGGTCAAAAATGAAAAAAGGAATTCATCCAAAATACGAACCGACAACGATTACGTGCGCGTGTGGCAACGTGATTGAGACGCGTTCGACAGCGAAAGACATTTATGTTGAAATTTGTTCGGCGTGCCACCCGTTTTTTACTGGCAAACAAAAGTTTGTCGATACAGCAGGGCGCATCGAACGTTTTAACAAGCGGTTTAATATCAAAAACTAAGATTTTAATTTGCGCTATTGTCAGTATTCCAAAATAGTGATGCATATATCTCCGCCACTTATGTAAGATATTTATTCACTTCGGGTAAACACCTCGCACCTGGGTGGTTAATATCGAAAAACTACTATGATAACTGAAAGGACGAATGAATATATCCCTATTTTAGAAACAGGGAACGGAAGGTGATCAGGTGCATTTTCTTGTCCAATCGATGCCAACATACAGTCCGACAAAAAAAATACTAACAACGATAAAGGGTATAGTATTAAAAATATTTGAAAGGCATCCAGAAGCTAGAAAATAACTATGGGGGAGGAGAATTCTAGGTAGCGTGGACTAAAGAGGAATAGAGGTAAAATGAGAGACATAAATGAAATACCCCACAGCAAGCTACGGGGTATTTTTTTTAGACACAATTTCAGTCAACATAGTGTAAGTTGCTTATCACAGTAAATTTTTTGATACTTTATCATATATCTTACTTGGTTTTCACATATTCGCTGTCATATTCCCCTGCCGTCCCAATATAATACACTCGGTCCCCAACCTCTCCACCCTATAACAGCCTCTTCTTACTTTTTTACTATTTCGCTCGGTAGGCGGGCATTTATCCGGCAACTCAGCAAGCAAAGCGGTTAAATTGACGAACGGCGTGTGTTAAAGTTTTGCTGTCCTTGATAATGCAAGTCCACTATCGCTACTTCAAAACTATCTCTACATAATCTCCGGACATTCCAAACTGATTCATAATATTTGCGATTCTGGTCATAAACGATTTTGCGGAAGCGTTAATGTGAATAAACTCCAAATCGTCTTCTAAAACAGTGCTTTTGCTGTCCCAAGCGTTATTTTCAAAAGTTTTGTAGCGTTTACCAGAATCAGTATGTTCGTCAATTAAGGACTTGAAATTCTTCCACTTGATAATAATATGTTCCTTGCCAAATAATTTTTCTTGATTCACAAGAATAGAATCATAATCGTAATCGGCACTTTTCTTTATCCATTTAAGAAATTCAATAAAAACATCTTGCCAAGTTCTTACAGCAATTACGTCAGATTTAATTAAAAGTTTTGACGGTTTGTTTCCTTCTGCAATTTCGCCCGCTTCATCATCAAGAGGTGAAAAATTAACCTTCTCGATACTTCGCGTATTCCAATTATTAGACGTTTTATAAGCATCGGGAAGGGGGAATGTTTCCAAAAACCAAGCAATCATATTTGTTTGGTGGTCTTTAATAGCTGTGTCATTCCAAGAATTTCGACATATAACGTCTAACCTAAAATTAAGAGAGGATTTGTTTAATTTGTCTTTTTTATCGGCAAATGATTTGTTTCCTATTTCGTCGTTAAATTCAGTAAGAATCAAATTTCCAATATTATGAAGATATTGTTTGTGTATATTTTCGCTATCGTCGCCTAATTCGTCTTTCCAAAAATCAGAAAATGTTTGAGGCATAATATGTTCGATACTGATTTTAGGGTTTCGGAAATCAACAGCCACTTTAGTGTTATTTTCTTCAATTTTCCCTAAAATGAATTTTGAATATTTTTTTACATCATTATAAAAATCAATTGTTTTCAGCCGTTCGCTAACTTCCTTGTCATTAGGCGTTCTCATTTTATAAAACATATTTGACAACAATTCTATCATTGAAGTTGTTGAATTAGACAAATCACGTATTTTATCGCTCAGTAAAACAATACTTTTGTTTTCGCCTTGTGCTAAACCAAGAATACGCCTGCGAATAAGATATGTACGAATCACTTCTAAAATTTCAATCAATTTATTATCGCTTAATTTAAGTCTACCAACACCTTGCTGATTATACTCAAGCAAACCCAATATAAAAGACTTAAAAGCTTCCGCTTTAATATCGTGGAAGATATTGCGCAGCAACTCTTTTATTTCTTTGTCTTTTGTAGCGTCATAAGAGATTGTATCGGTTACGATTTCTGAAATAATCCATTTGTACCAAGTAACAAAACGAATTATATCATTAATAAAATCTTCATGCGTAGGAAATTTATCGGTTACATACTCTTTGAATATCTGATAAACTTCCTTAGTGTTGCTATCAGCTTTTTCATCGCTAACTGTTTTTATTAAACTTACCGTCTTTTC
>NZ_BBPW01000755.1:0-8697 GCF_001028545.1 Treponema endosymbiont of Eucomonympha sp.
GCCAAACTTGAAGCTGAACGTGCGCGTCGCGAGCGAGCCATCTCCAAAGTCGAGGCCCAAAGAGAAAAAGCAAAGCGAGATCATGAGAACCGGCTTCGCGAGATGGAAACCGAGCGCGCGGCGCTTGATCGACGTTTCGAGGCTGAGGAGCTTCGCTGGAAAAGGCAGATGGAGAAGTTTCAGAACGAATTGAAACACGCGCGGAAGTGAACGCCAAGCTTGCTAAGCCGCCTTTCGTTTCCGTCCGCCGGAACGCCTCCGTTTTGCGCGCGGTGCGGCACTCTTCCTGCCCTTCAAACTCAGTGGTGAGGAACTTATCCGGATAGCCGGATTTCTTTGCGATATTTGATCGCAATTTGAACTTTCGGCTTGCTTTATCGCCGCTCTGAGATTGTTGTTTAGGTCATGAAGGCTTACAATTCGGCGCTCCCCGCTACCGCGCGGTTATTTTTTAGCAGCGTCCTCAGAAAACTGCCCCCTTATCGATCAGCCGCTGCAGTTCTGCTGCCATTTTTCGATACGCTTCAGCAAGCCGCTCGAATGATTCTCGCTTTGTATTGTTGGTTGCGAGTTTTGCGATGATTTCGCAATCGACGGCATCGACCAGAAGTTTTTCAATCCTGGCTTTTACATCTTTCATCGCAGCTCACCACGCCTGCTGGTCCAATCCTGCGCGCCTTCGAGATTGCCGCGCACGCTGCATTTGCGTATTGGACTTCTGTTCCGCGCGTTCTTGGTCCCGATAACCACCTAGCTCATAGCAAGTCCACTTGGTGGGGGCTTGGATAACGACTTCCCTCTGTCTAAACGCGCGTTCAAACTGAGGGCGATTCTCGCGCCACCGTTAGCCATCCAATTCTTTCGCCATACCTCGAATACGACAATCTGGTCTTTTCATTCTCCCCCTCCGCTTGGGCAACAAAGCCGGCAATTCAGCCGGCTTTGTCACTGGGTTGTCTAGCGCAGCAGTAGCACTAGTAGAATCAAAGGGAGAGGAATTCCAATCAACCAGAGCAAAATCGGCATATGGATGTTCCTTGTATTGGGGTTACCAAAAGCGGTGGCCCGCAAAGGTCGGAATTCGGTTTTCGTCGCGGTGACGCGCTCCCGCCCCCGCTGCAACGATAGCTGCAGCCAAGCTGATAAGCAGTGAAACGCCGGCTATAAAAGCAGTGATAACCGTAGCTTTGCGAGCTTTGTCGACTTGTTGACGTGCCTTCAATTCAAGGTCGCGAGCTTCTGCTATGGCAGCGTCCACACGGCTTTGGGCTTCGGCTTCAGGCATGCCTGTTCGCGCGATGACGATCTGTCCAAGATACGTGCGGTCTCGCTCGGAAATTGCCTGATTCTTGATAGCGCTCGCAAAAATCCGGTTTGCTTCCGCGCGTGCTGCCTCTAGGTCGCCGCCGCCAGTTTTCAAGTCGACCGTTGTGCCAGGTTGCGAAGGCTGCGGTCGGAGAAGCAAGTCGACTGCGTAGTCGGCGGGCGTCGCTGAAAGCGCTCGTGCATTTGAGGTTGCCCCGGACGTCGCGCCGGCTGCAACAACAGCGGCGGACTGAGCGGAGGTTTTTGCAGAACTCAGTCCGACAATGGCGAGAACAACGGCGCCGAATAACACCCCCACTGCCCATACCATGAAGCCATGCGTACTGTCTCGAAAGCCGCTTTCTGGCTCAGAGTCGCTCCATCGCGACCGCATCCGTCCTGCAAGATAGCCGCCTGCTGCAAAGCTACCGATCTGCACCAGCACCATCCACCAAGCGACGGCGAGGCTCACTACCCATAAACGCGCGCCTGTGTCTGGCCATGGAGATGTGAGGGATAGCCCAATGGCTCCACCGAACGTCAAAAGAAGAAACGACAAAGATGCTGCGGCTACCGCGCCGCCAATAATGGGACCCCACTCCAGATAAGACCTGCCAGACTGAACATACCCCGGATCTGTTACCGCCATAGCGAATTCCTCTGTTGAATTATCGAAGGCCGATGAGTGAAAGTACCGCCATAACCACGACCACCAGGCCGACGAGATAAATTACGCCATTCATGTGAATCTCCTTACGGTTGAAGAGGTTTACTTGGCGCCTGGGACCTTGATCGTGAAGCTTGGTCCCGAGTTACCCATATTGCCGGTTGCCATCATCATGGCTGCTCCGACAAAAATAACGAGGACCACACCCACTACGACTCCAAGAATTCCACTTGCGCCATCACTGCCGTCAGCCATTTGAATCTCCTTAGTTGTTTAATCGGCTACCAAAACGACAATGTGTCGTCCGTGTTCCCTTCGCTCCGAGACATTTAGCGGCGTCGACGGCAGTGCAGCGAACTGAAAAAACAACCCCATCGAGGTCCGCTTGCATTTTTGGCGACCGCCTCAATCGATGGAAAATCCCATGTTGAACGGCCGCTGCAGCTCGTCTTCGCGAAGCTCGGGTCGATCTCTCAACATTCGTCGGACGGCGTCTGCAGCCGCTGCGATCTCCTGCTTTCGCTTTGCAGCAAGCCGCTTTCTATCGTTTGCCGAATCACGCGCCTTTCTCAGTTCGAGCTCACGACTCCGCTTTGCAATCGCGATCTTATCTTGCACCGGCACCGGTTGGTCACTGACCGTAATCGTCGAGGACGGGATGTTCGCGGGGGACCGGAGTTCACGAACTGTTTGCGCGTCATCCGCTCGTCTGTTATCGCCGTTCTTAGTCGGCCTAAGATCTTCGGAAGGCCCGGCATGGTCTACTGGCTTAGGTGCCTGTAAGGTGCCCGCAGTGTGCAGAGGTACAGGCGCTGGCGTCGCTTTCACGGTTGCGATATTCGGCACTGCTTGAGCAGGAGAGTTGTTCTTCGCTTGCAACGCTTCATCCTGCTTGATGACACGCTCAATCTTTGTTGGCGAGAGAGGCTTTTTGGTTGTGATCGTGTTGAAGAATGCTAACGATCCACCAAAGCCGATGACCAAAGCCATGCCGGCCGTTCCAACGCCAGCGAAGTAATAGGTAAGAGATGATCGCATCGCCGCCTCCTTTGTTTGGGGGCGAACGTTTATGAGAAGTTGGTGTTCCTCCGGAGAAAGAGAACTTAAAGGCTTCAGTAAATGGCTAAACGGGCTGCAAAAGCAAAGCACTTCCGGCACACTTGCCGGAAGTGCCCGCAAAAGCTTTGGAGGTCATTACTCGATGATCTGAACAATGCGTCGTGAGCTCGGATCAACCAACACTGTGCGATCGTTCACAACAGTATAGCGATAACGCGTTGCACCATATTCATTTGGAATTTCGTAGTAAGTGACGCCGCTAGCTGGGAGTTCGACTCCGACTCGAATATCGCCTTGGTATCGATAAGAGGGATGGCTCCGCTCCGTTACATATGAGCGAAAACGAGGCCGTGCATCGTCGGCGATGCCACCCACGGCAGCACCGGTGGTAGCGCCGACCGCAGCGCCAACGGGTCCGCCGACTGCACCGCCTACGATAGCGCCACCAACCGCGCCGCCCACTGCGCCCTCCTGTGCCAGGACTGGCGTCGTTACTGAAACCGCTGTCGCTAAGATTAATCCTGAAACGATCTTATACATCTCGCTCTCCTCTGATTGATGCGCCTGCCAAACGTGGGTCGGAAATTTCTGTTCCATCCGGTTGGTGTATCGGGAAGGGTAAAATGACGTGTTAGATATGCCGATAAATGACTCGGAAAAGCTGGGTTCATCTGAGGTTAAGCTGGGTTCATCTAAGGTTAATATGGAATGCCTCAGTTTTGCGATGTGGCATGTAGGTAGGACCAATGAATTCCTTTGACCCGATGGCCGTCGCGATTGATTGGCTTGAAGCGTATCGCGCGGAGGATCTAGAAGGTCTCCTTCATCTTTATGATGAAGGAGCTTCGCTCGAATGTGGCTGCGGGGGCGAGCAAGTCATCGTGGGTCGAGAGGCGATCCGCGCTTATTGGAAAGTACGATTCAGCGAAAAGCCAAGCGCGGAGTTTGAAGAATTTGCGCCCGTGCATCGGGGCGTTCATTTTTCATATAGAACTAAAACCGGTGTTGTAAACGTCATGCTCGATTACAACAACGAGGGCAAGATCGAGCGAAGTCGCTGCGGTCCGTTGCTTCCATTTGGTGAAAGTTGAGGGGAAACCGCCGAAAAGCGTTCCCCCTCCTCGATATCACCAGCTTCGGCCGCCGATGCTGAACCCTACGCTCGGACCGCCGTAGTAGCCGTCTCCTCGGTAATAATGAGGACGACCACCGTAGTAGCCGTAACTATGGCGTACGTTGTAACTATCATACTCGCGCACAACGTATCGGGGCCCCCGGCTGTGCCAGCAGCGGCCGTATTGATTACAGACCAACCTGATTTGCTCTACCGTGGTCAGGTCTGAACCAACAGCACCGACATTCAGAGGCGCCGCGACCACCGCGGTGGAGGTTAGGACGACTGCGCCTGTTAGCGATATAAGAACCGACTTCATCGTTTTTCTCCTTATACCTGACCGTTAGTGCCAGTGGCGGTGATGGCCGCGATGCCATCCATAGTGATGGCCTCGACCGCGGTGCCACCCATAATGATGGCCTCGGCCACGGTGCCATCCATAATGGCGTCCTCGATTATGCCCCTTCCAGCCATGACCGCCATGGTGCTTTGCAAGCATAAGCTCGCTGTCACTGTGCGCGACGGTACTCGATTTAGCCGTGGGCATTGCCGCCGTGGGCACTGTCAGGCCGACAAGAGCAACTGCTGCTGCTGTGATGATCAGTTTCCTCATGAACGTCTCCTTTGGTTTAGCCGCTCCCAAACCAGCTTGAACAAATTCTGTTCCGGGGAACTAAAGCGGCTCAACGCCGTTCAGCGCGCGTTACCAACATTTGGAGGAAGTGATGAAGAAAATTCTGATGGGCGCTGCGTTCGCGATGATTGGTGCAGTAGGGGCATACGCCCAGACTGCCGTTGTCAGCGAATATTATGTCGTCCGAGACAGCAATACCAAGACGTGCACCGTGGTCGACAAGAAGCCCACTGGCACAACGACCACAATTGTCGATAACGGGGTTTTCAAGACCAGGACCGAAGCGGAAACCGGGATGAAGACCATCAAGGTTTGCACGGAAAAGTAACTCACTGAAAGAGGACGGTCGATCGACCGTCCTCTTTCATATGCCCGAGTCGCGACGGCAGGGCACGTGCGAACATCGTGTATTGAGGACCGATCGATGCCGCTTCTTCGGTATTTTATATGTGTGGGCAGCGTGCTCTTGACAGTTATCCTGCTTAGCGAGCATCTCGATAGTCGCCCCAGAGCAAAAGAGCGCCCAGATGTCGACCGGACGGTCATTAGAACTGCGTCTGCAATGCGCCTTCCTGACCTTGTGGTGATCGATACGTCGCTGCCGACGATATCCTCGCCTGTTGCAGAGATTGCCGACGCAAAGAAACAAAGAGAGTTCGAAACTACGAAGTTGAATGCTTCTGAAGCATCTGTTCGTTCGCCAATACCAGCCGTTCGCAAGTCCAAGAGAAACGCCCCGCTTCGCAAGAAACTCGCGGTGCTCGCTCCAAGCTGAGTTGTAGGGACTGCCCCGGTTTGGTGAATGGCAACAGCGATCTAATTCTGAAGGTCCAGTTCGACCGCTTTCCGGATTAGGTCGGAGTGATTTTTTGCACCAAGCTTTTGTCGCAGCGAGGTGGTCGAGTTTGCGATGGTTTTGTAAGAAAGTGCGAGCGCATCGGCCACTTCGGCGATGCTGTTGCCACGGGCCAATAATCGCAAAATTTCGATGTCTCGCCCACCCAGTACATTGAGCGGATTCGCCCGGATGGAAGCAGCAGAGAAGGTTACATCCTTGGCGAGCCTTGGCGAAATGAAAGATCCGCCATTTCCGACCGTCACCACAGCTTCAATAAGATAACGGGGATCATCGGTCTTCGAAAGATACCCATTGGCGCCAAGTTCAAGGGAACGAAGTATGAAGATTGGATCGTCGTTCATGCTGAACATGATAGTTTTGGCGGATTGGTCATGCTGTCTAATTTTTCGCAACAACTCAAAGCCGGAAAGACCGGGCAGATTCAAGTCGATAATTGATACTTCGGGTCGAGCGTCCAGTTCAGCATCGGCGGCCGAAGCTGGTGATATCGAGGAGGGGGAACGCTTTTCGGCGGTTTCCCCTCAACTTTCACCAAATGGAAGCAACGGACCGCAGCGACTTCGGGTCCGCCGACTGCACCGGCAACCATAGTACAGGCTAGGGGTTCCTCGAAGCTTCCTAGGCATCAACCAGTAGAATCCAAAACAATGTGGTCTGTGCTTTCGCTTCGCGTTCGCCTCGCGCTGTTGCTAAGTTCAATGCTGATCTTGGCCTTGGCAACTATTGTGGCTCTTCAGGTGATGTTCGCCTCGCTTACGCTGAAACATGAGAAGGTGCTCGCGGACGACGTCGCTAATCAACTTGTTCGATCGCTTGGGGCAACGCTGTCGGTTTCAGACAACCCTGATAGCGTGATGCACAAATTTTTGGATTCATCTCGAGAAAATAAGACAGGCATCGTTGGCTTTGAGACCACCGATACAACGCAAGTGGTCGCCTCCACACCCTTTCGAGCCGACGGAGTGCCGGCTTGGTTCATAAGACTTCTAGGCGAACATTCAGATCCAAGTCGATTACCTGTCATCAAAGACGGACGAAAATTCGGAGATCTGATCTACTTCTCGGATCTGTCCGCCGACATTCGGGAAAAGTGGATTACATTTGTTGCCTTGCTGATAGCTGCAATACTACTTTCTTCTCTCACGTTCCTAATTGCCTATTTCTTGTTGGGCTCAATGTTAAAGCCGCTCGCCCGTGTTGAGAAGGCTCTGACGATGTTGCGACGCGGGCAGTATGAATTTCAGATTGAGTGTGAGGGATCGCCAGAGCTGGTTCGAAGTTGCAACGAGGTGAACCAGCTCGCCCAAAGTTTAAAGCGCTTCAGCAGCGATCGCAGCGACCTGCTTCGACAAATGGTGAATCTCCAAGATCGCGACCGCTCAGACATCGCCAAGGAGTTGCATGACGAACTCGGTCCCATATTGTTCGCAATCCGTGCTCATGCCACGTCGATATCCGATGGCCTGTCAACAATGGACACTAACAGCGCTATCGCATCATCACGGTTGCTCGAGGCCGTCGAGATTTTTCAGCAAGCCAATCGCCGCATCCTCGACCGGTTGCAGCCGTTTCAGCTGCAAGAGTTCGGCATTATATCGAGTATCGACAGTATATTATCGGGACCTGGCCCAAAGGCTGCGGCCATAGATATTAGTAAGGACATTGATCCCTCCATTGCCGGTGTCAAAGGAGTCACCGCCGAAACGATTTTTCGCGTAATACAAGAAGGCGTGACTAACACTTTGCGCCATTCAGCTGCGACTAGACTAGTAATTTCAGCCCAGTTGGTAACTGACGGTGAGGAAACCTCTCGGAGAAGGCAAGTCCTCGTTGACGTGTTCGACGATGGGAAGGGAGTGCCCACGAATGTGGTATTCGGTCGTGGACTGCGGGGTATGAGCGAACGCCTCCGCGCTCTCGGGGGCACCTTGTCCATTTCCAGCACGCGGCAAGGCACGCGTCTGAGCTGTGTGATACCATGTTTGAGCGACGATGACCTTCCTGCGGTCTAGCGCTATCCCGCGCGGGGCTCGCAGCAGAAGTCGAGCGGGTGTTGCCTCGTATCAGCTCTAATATGCCAAAGCATCCTTGTATCTCCCTGATGTGCTCTGTGCGGTCAAGGATAAAGTCTAATTTTTCAATGGTTTGATTGGCCAATCTGGGTCTATTGCCACTTTTTCCTGAGAAATAAGGAACTTGTCACCCGGTTTCCTATTATTCTCCAACGCTGCGTAGGGCTGAATGAGGAGGGTGGGTTGGTCACATCGCGGAGTTGGACGCCAGCACAGATAGAACGTCTCGAAGAACTGCTTGCTGCTAAAGCATCTCCTGCAAGAGCCACAATAGTTGCCAAGGCCAAGATCAGCATTGAACTTAGCAACAGCGCGAGGCGAACGCGAAGCGAAAGCACAGACCACATTGTTTTGGATTCTACTGGTTGATGCCTAGGAAGCTTCGAGGAACCCCTAGCCTGTACTATGGTTGCTCCCAGACAAATTGCCTAACCGCAGCCGAATGGTAATTAACCCCAATGAATATCTTGATCGTTGACGATCATCCACTGGTCATTTCTGGATGCAAAGCAATCCTTGCATCGGTTCCCTCAATCACGATCACATCCGCATCGGACGAACGGACTGGATTTCAGCAGTTCTTGGACGCTCGACCCGAAGTATCAATTATCGACTTGAATCTGCCCGGTCTTTCCGGCTTTGAGTTGTTGCGAAAAATTAGACAGCATGACCAATCCGCCAAAACTATCATGTTCAGCATGAACGACGATCCAATCTTCATACTTCGTTCCCTTGAACTTGGCGCCAATGGGTATCTTTCGAAGACCGATGATCCCCGTTATCTTATTGAAGCTGTGGTGACGGTCGGAAATGGCGGATCTTTCATTTCGCCAAGGCTCGCCAAGGATGTAACCTTCTCTGCTGCTTCCATCCGGGCGAATCCGCTCAATGTACTGGGTGGGCGAGACATCGAAATTTTGCGATTATTGGCCCGTGGCAACAGCATCGCCGAAGTGGCCGATGCGCTCGCACTTTCTTACAAAACCC
>NZ_BBPW01000756.1:0-11273 GCF_001028545.1 Treponema endosymbiont of Eucomonympha sp.
CAAGAGAGCGCGTTGTCTGCCCAAAATCCTTTACAAATGGTAGCCCCCAGCTGGAATCGTTATAGGCGGCACGGAACTGCCAAAGCCTTTTCTGCGCGTATCTTTCTGCACCAAAAGCGAGTTGTACGCTCCTGCCTTTACCGACGACTTGTCGGAAACAAGCCGCAGCGTCTCGCCGCTTTTGTTACGCACTTCAAGTGTAACGTTTTTTCTGTTCTTCGCTGAAAGCTGCGCGTGAATGTTTTGGTCTTTGTACGTTCCGCGGAGCATGGCGCATAACTGTACCAACGCCGTCTTCATTTCATCTTGTCAAAGCCATTCCAGTGCGTTTCAAGCACCGCGACGCGCGCGCCGCAAGCGCAAAAAACAAACCTATAGAAAAACAGAGCATGGGTATCAAAATTATGATAGCACCAACAATGCCCAAAGTACTTTTCCGAGCAGGTAGCACCGCGCCGGACCGAAGCGGAACTTCGACTACCACCTGACCGCGTTCGACCGGGCGCACGAGGCGGGAATCGGCGACGTGGGGGGCGGCGTTCTGTTCGGGCTTGCCGACCCGCGCTTCGAGGTGCTAGCGCTGATGATTCACAACGAGCACCTCGACGAGTGCTTTCATTCGGGCTTTCACACGATTTCGGTGCCGCGCCTTTGCGCCGCTTCCGGCATGAGCCTCGCCGACTTCCCGCACCTCGTCGATGACGCGACATTCGAGCGCGTCGTCGCAATCATCCGGCTCGCGGTGCCCTTTACCGGCATGATTCTCTCCACCCGCGAAAGCCACGAAATGCGCGGCAAGCTGCTGAAACTCGGCATTTCGCAGATAAGCGCGGGGAGCAGCACCGAAGTCGGCGGCTATGCCAAGCGCGCCCGGAACGAAGCGGCGAACCCGCAGTTCTACGTCAACGACAAACGGGATGCGCTCGACATACTCTCCGAGCTTATGGACGACGGCTATATCCCCAGTTTTTGCACCGCCTGCTACCGTTCGGGGCGCACCGGAGACCGCTTCATGTCGCTCGCAAAGTCGGGGCAGATAAAGAACGTCTGCCTGCCCAACGCGCTGATGACGCTTACGGAATACGCAACGGACTACGGCGGGGAAGCGTTCCGGGCGAAGGCGTTTGCGGCAATCGGGCAGAACCTGCCCGGAATCGCAAATGAGCGCATGCGCGCGAAAGCCGCTGAGAATATAGAACAGATTAAGCGCGGGGCGCATGACTTCTATGTATAGCGATGTCGAACTGCTACGGTATATTGCCACCGAGGATGCCGCGGAGACGGAGGCGCTGTTCGCCGCCGCGCGGGAAGCGCGCGCGCCCTACTACGGAAACGAGGTGTATTTCCGGGGGCTCATTGAGTTCACCAACTACTGCAGGAACGACTGCTACTACTGCGGAATCAGGGCGGGGAACCGACGCGTCGAGCGGTACCGGCTCTCGCCCGGCGAAATCCTCGACTGCTGCCGTGCCGGCGACGAACTTGGCTTCAAGACATTCGTGTTGCAGGGGGGAGAAGACCCGTACTTCACCGACGATCGCGTCGTTGAACTCGTCGGCGCGATACGCAGGCGGTATCCCGACCACGCAATCACGCTGTCTATCGGGGAGCGGAGCCGCGGAAGCTACGAGGCGTTCTTCCGCGCCGGGGCGAACCGCTACCTCCTCCGCCACGAAACGGCGAATGAGGCGCATTACGGCAGGCTGCACCCCGCTGCCATGAGCCTTGTCAACCGCAAGCGCTGCCTGTTTAACCTGAAGGAAATCGGCTATCAGGTCGGGGCAGGCTTCATGGTCGGCACCCCGTTCCAGACGCCTGAGTGCCTGTTGGAAGACCTGCGCTTCCTCGAGGCGCTGCAGCCGCACATGGTTGGCATCGGTCCCTTTATCCCGCAGTCGGACACGCCGTTCGCTTCTGCTCCGCAGGGCGCGCTGGCGCTCACCCTCCGCATGGTGGCACTCGCGCGGCTGCTTTTGCCCCGTGCGCTGATTCCCGCCACCACCGCGCTCGGCACCGTCGCCCCCGACGGGCGCGAAAAAGCACTGCTGGCGGGCGCGAATGTTGTCATGCCGAACCTGTCCCCGAAAGCCGTGCGGAAGCTCTATGCCCTGTACGACAACAAGATTTGCACCGGGGACGAAGCCGCCGAGTGCCGCCAGTGTCTGGAAGGGCGCATAAGGAGCTTCGGCTTCGTCCCCAATATGGCGCGGGGGGATTTTGCGGCGGCGAGTTAGGGCGGGCTTTGCCTGTATGCCTTGCCTTTAATCCGCGAGTTTTCAAGTGCGCGGCAACGTGTTCATAGTCGGAAGCGAGACGTGGAAGCGGTAAAGAGGTCAGAGTGGATAGAGACGAAGCAATCATGCAGTCGCTATCATGATTTGAGCAGACGTTCGGCAAACTTGAACAGACGCGTTGAGCGGCTGGAGTCAAAGCTGGACGAAATGCACGAGGGTTTTGCGACTCTCGGCGCGCGCGTCGCGGTGCTTGAAACGCACTGGAATGGCTTTGACAAGATGAAATGAAGACGGCGTTGGTACAGTTATGCGCCATGCTCCGCGGAACGTACAAAGACCAAAACATTCACGCGCAGCTTTCAGCGAAGAACAGAAAAAACGTTACACTTGAAGTGCGTAACAAAAGCGGCGAGACGCTGCGGCTTGTTTCCGACAAGTCGTCGGTAAAGGCAGGAGCGTACAACTCGCTTTTGGTGCAGAAAGATACGCGCAGAAAAGGCTTTGGCAGTTCCGTGCCGCCTATAACGATTCCAGCTGGGGGCTACCATTTGTAAAGGATTTTGGGCAGACAACGCGCTCTCTTGGGACGGCAAGAAGGGCAAATGGAAAACGTGGGCGTGGGTTCCGAAAGACGCGAGCACGTTTGTCTTTGCCTACCGGAAAGCGGACGAAAAGGGCGAAATCGTTATCAAGCCGGAGTGGGAAAAGTCTGAAAAATGGGAAAGCAGTCAGCCACGTCCGTCTTTGCCAAGAAGCTGGCAGAGAAAAAAGAACAGCAAGTGGGCATTAAAACTATATTTCGCAGAATAGTGCGTTTCGCAGCGTGGTGTTTTGCATTACGACTGCGATTTGTGCTGTTGCGCTTGTCACGGGGTTGGTGCTATCTGGTTCGAAAAGTACTTTGGGCATTGTTGGTGCTATCATAATTTTGATACCCATGCTCTGTTTTTCTATAGGTTTGTTTTTTGCGCTTGCGGCGCGGCAAGAAGCAAGAAAAAACGGCAAAGTTTTCCTATTCCGAGGAAGAATCTAATTCTGAGGGCGAATATACCACCGAGGAACCAGATGTGGAAACGGTTGAGCAGAAAAAACGAGCTGCCGGAATTCCAAAAGACGCGCTCCCCTATCGCCTAAAATACACGGACATATCAGGAAGAAAGACCAGTCGAAATATTGAAATTATACGCTTTTTCAAAAAAAACGGACATTTATATTTTTATGCGTTTTTCTATACCACCCTCAAAGTCTTTATATTCTGTTCGGACAGGGTAGACGAATTGTCCTTTGACGGCTCACCGATAGATAATCCGAGCCAATTATTGGCAGAAATGGCGAAAGAATAAGGGTCAAGCAAAAGATCAAGCATTTTTATAAAAGCAAAGCAAAATCGCTGTTTTTTAGATAAACGCGGATAAAGATTTAACAGGCATTTTGTTTCTACGCATATAATAGATATATATAGGTAAATGCTTATATGCTTGCAAAAGCGGCTCTATGCCGAGTTTCCCGCAAGAGAAAAGCTTTGATGTTTTGCGGCGAGTGCCGTATATTATATGTAAATCTTCCATTATTTCCTAAGGCGAGCGGGATATGCCAAAAGGCTTCCCGTCCGCCCTTTATGCTTGTCGGTGTCCGGCACCGTGTGCTAGCAATAAAGAATCCCCGCTGCAAGTTACGGGGTATCAGATCTTAGAAGAAACTAATGAATGGCTTGCAAAAATATATATCTTGCCTGACTATGTTTCAGCAAGAATTTCCGCTATCTTAAGCCGGAATTGCGATTCTGCTGTTTTTACCGGCTTTCTTGAACGGTGAGGATTCGGTATGACTTCATATTCCCCCTTTTCAAGGGATGCATATACGTCGGCGACCATTTTATCGACCAGCTTGACGGTGATTGGCGTACCGTCCTTCAGTGTTTCAAGCGTTATCTCTGCCATTTTGACCACTCCTTAACAACCTCTTTTGTCGCCTTCATCGCATGAATAACAGTCTCTTCGTTTTGAGCGTTTAACACAGTGATAATCTCCAGCAGGTGGGCAGACCTGTCAAACCCGATGTACAGCAATTTTTGAGGTTCTCCCGCGGTTCTAAATGTTGTATTTGCATCTTTAATCGCGTGAATGATATCTTCATTGCATATGCCGTGTTTTCGCGCCGAATCAAGTATTTTGACGCACTATGACAAGTATACCACAGCATCCTTTGCAGAGCAACGCGCGGACGGGGTGAGCGAAACTTGCCTGCCCTATCGCCAGCATGTTGCGTAATAGAGCGAGAGAAAATAAGACGAAAGGGAATTCGGCAAAAATGCCGGAGTTCCCTCTTGCTGATTTCCGGCGGCGCCTTGTATATCCCATCTCTACACCGCATAGAGGTCGTCGCCCTTCGGCAGGCAACTAGGCGGAAACCGCCGATAAAGCCTTACGGGTGGAAAGTTTCGGCAGACTCTCTCGGTAGCGTCAGCAAATGCTTATCTTTACGCCTTATCCTGCAGAACTTGGTTTAAGAAACTTCTTTAATTAGCTGTTTTTCGGTCCGGCCCGCTCGGCAGACACAGTCGGTGCTTGCCCCTCTGCCGAGTTTTCCACAGGAGCGCATACCCGCCGTCAACCGCCTACCACTTCCGCGGCACAAACGAGCGGTCGCGGGGCATAATCTGTATCGCTTCCCCGGTCTGTTCCAGTACATACATTCCCTGCTGCAAGGCATAGGCTTTCGTCTCGCCGGACACGACCGCGCCCACCGCCGCGCCGATAAGCGCCTTGTCCTCAAAGCGTTTGGTATCCCGCACCTTTTGCATGCGCTGGACGTGCTCGTCGATATGCGCTTTCGTCAGCTTCATCTTTATCTCGACGAGGATGACCGTGTCCCCATCCTGAAGCAGAATATCCACTTCAGCTATGGAATGCCTGTCCGCGCCGGTTATGGTGTAGTCCCGCGCCGTCGTCTCAATTTCATAGCCAAGTTCGGCAAACTTTCGCATGATCGCGTCCGGCACAAACGTGTATTCTACCACGTCGCCGAGCCGGTTGCCCAAATCGCCCATTTTCTCGTTCCACTCTTTGGCGGCACCTTGTATATCCGCCTTTGCGCCGCATAGAGGTTGCCGTCCCTCAGCAGGCACAGTAGGCGCACGCCGGACGCAGGAATGCCTCTCTCGGCGCGCTCATGTTTTGGATTATTGCGCTTGCCTGCGCAATTTTTGAACAGACCTATTCCAATACCGGACAGACTTATTCCAACATTTCCGCGGCTTTGCCGAACACCGTCCCGGACGACAGGCGCGGCGATACGCGGACAAAAAAAGAGGACATTTTTATGCTATCTGTTATTAAACGGCTTTGCGCGCATTTTCAGACAAAAGCCGCCGTGATGAGCGCCGGGAATGCGCACTATACGGCTATTCGGCATAGAGATAGAAGCAGGTATTATAAATATTTACACAAGACTTATCATAGGCAATGCAGAAAAAGAGGGCAAATAGTTGTCCACAGAAGTCGTAGAACTGCCTAATTATGCCTTAAAATTGCCCTGTTTTGCTTTATAATTGTCCTGTTCTATTCTAAAACTGCCTAATTATATTTTGTAACCGACTAGGTAGTGTGGACTGGAAGGTAGAGGAATAAACACCTGACATGAATAGCGGCGATGAAGGAAGCGGTGAGCTTTGCATAGCGCGTAGCAATTCCCCGCCAGCGCTTGAGGGCGCGGAAGACGTTTTCAATGACGTGCCGCGCCCGATACAGTTCATGACTGTACGCTCTTTGCTCTTTCCGGCTTTTAACCGGAGGGATGACTGCTGCTATATCCGCTTCTTTAAGCATATCGAGCAGCTCGTTCGTGTCATACGCCTTGTCCGCAAGGAACGCTTCCGCTTCCAAATCCTCCATAAGGAGAGGCGCTTGATTACAATCCGCGACAGTACCGCTTGTCACAATGCCGCTTGCCGGTATCCCGTACTCGTCAACCGCCAAATGTAATTTGCTGTTCAGCCCCCTTTTGTGCGGCTAATGTCCTGACTGCCGCCTTGTGCCCCGCATGCGTCTGCGTGTGCCTTGATATATGTCGAATCTATCATAAAGATATCTCCGGCAGGCTCGCCTATTGCGGCGTCCGCCAGTATTCTCCATATTCCCTTGTCCCGCCAGCGGCAAAACCGCTTGTGTATGCTGTTCCAATTCCCGAATTCCGGCGGTATGTCCCTCCACGGAGCGCCCGTGCGCGTCTGCCACGCTACCGCGTTGATAAACAGGCGGTTATCTTTCGCCACTCCCCCGCGTTTCCCTGCCTGTCCGGGCAACAGTTCTTTTATCCGTTCCCACGCCTCGTCGCTTATATCGTGCCGGTGAATGCCTTCATTTCTTTTCATGCTTCTATTTTACCTCTTTTCCTTTATCCAGTCCACACTACCTAGGTAGAGCCTCTGTGCTGTAATACACCCGTATCGGGCTTTGAAACCTGCTCGTGTTTGACTGCCAAACCTGCACGTGTTTCGCGTTACCCTGCGGGTAACGACATAGAGGCAAGCGGCTAGCGGGGCTGCCGAGCGATATGCCAGCTATGATTTATAGCGCTGATTGCCTACCCGATTATAAGAAAAACTGACTAACTTTGCAGTTTTGTTTTTAGCCTGATAAGACCAGAAAACCGCCGCCCTGTCTAGCTTTTTTCAAGCATAAAGAGCCAGCCCCGCAGCGGCTCTCTAGCTGACGCGTTCCCAAATACGTATAGTTATGTTTACCGGGCGCGTTTCTACGCCTGTACCGCTAGTGCCGGTTGTGGCTGTCTCTCTGAAGTATGTAACACGGTCGCTACCGTAGAACACAGCGCCGCTACCGCTGGAATATATCGCCAGCCGATAGTCGTGGCTGTGATCCTGGAGAGCCATATCTTGCACGCCGCTTCCGAACTCAGAAGCGTTTCCGCCTTCAGACCTGAAAAATACACCGGGAAACTCTGTCTGAGAAATGATTATCCAGTTTCCGACGAATAATTCGACCGCGGATTTTTTGTGAGGCAACTGAAAATAAACAAACCCGACCGGCACAAAACTTTTCCCCTCTTCCGAAAATATTTCTCCGCCCACCCGCAAATCCTTTTTAACGCCGAGTCCGCCTGCAACGGTGAGCGCGCCGGTCTCGGCGCTGGTGCTCTGCGTAGCGGATTTTATAGCCGTTTCGCCGTAGAAACCTGCTGGCGCGGGGGTATTCGGGCGAGCCTACTCTCAGTCCCGGCTCTTCACCGTCGACCGCCGCGCTTTCCGGGTTGAACGCGAATAGCACGGGGTGCGGCGCCTGCCCGCGCCGGGCAATTTTGAACAGCCCCTTGATAACGGAAGAAATCGCCGTAACGATAAAGTTAGCCAGCTTAAAAAAGAAGCCTACTCCGGGGATAAAATGCAGGTATTCGGCGTCTCCCTCCGGGTCGACTGGGCTGCCGTCAGGGTTTTCCTTTTCCCGGTCGTTTCCCACGCGGAACTCGTTGTTCTGCAGGTCAAAAAACGCGTCAAAGCCAGAGGTATCCGCCGTCGGCTCCGGCGCGTCGAGCCCGCGCTTACAACGCCGAGGTTTGCGCTTATTGCCGAGAGCGTCCGCGCGTAGATATTCTCCGCTACTACCCTGCCGTCTCCCCGGCGGTACACCTGCGGGCAAATCAGCCTGAGCGCGGCTCCCTCTTCTGTGCTGCCGAGCGCCGCGTACAGAGCGGTAGCCCGGTGCGCCACGAGCTTCAGCGCGTACACCGGAACGGCTGGCGTCGAGTACCGCGGCGGCGGGCAGTCGTCTATATTCGCAAGCCTTCCGAGTATATAGGTGGTGTATTTTGCCGCTTCCGCGCCGTTATGCCACTCGATAAAAAACCGCGACGGCTCTTTTTCTTTCCACCCTTTCGCTTCCGCGTCATAGGCAAACGCGCGGTATGTCTGTCCGGGGATAAGCCCGACAATAACGCCGTCGTCGCTTTCGCCGCCGACTATTCTGAAGCCGAATTTCACTTCGCATATGCTCTCCGGCAAAACGTCAAATTCGTTAGACGCCGCCTGCCCGTCATCCGCGGGGATTTCCAGCACCGGCAGCCCTTCTCCCGCGTCCTCGACTATTTCCCCGCTTGTTTCCCAGCCTTCTTTTGTGCCGCCGACAAAATTGTTCACCGCGTTTTTCGCCAGCACGTTGAGGTTTTCAACCGTTACGGCGTTGGGCAGTATCTGCGCCGTGCCTATGGCGTTCTCGACGACGTCGCGTATGCCCGCCCCTTTCGCAAGCACGGCGCGCGGGTTGCACCAGTTGCTGCGGTAAAGCACCTCCCCGCTCTCTTTGAGCGTAACCGCTCTCGCGCGGTACTCATACGGCGCATCTGCGGGGATTCCGACTTCCTGCCCGGCTAACGGGAGTATTTGCGTGAGCTCCCCGCTCTTTTCGTACACGTAGCCGCCGAGCGCGTCCGGTCCCGACGCTTTCCACGAGCCGGCGTTCGTGTACGCCTCTTCGGTAGACGCCATACCCGGCTTATACCACTCGGTGGGCACCCCCTTAATGTCCCACTTTGCGTTCGGGTTCCTGTCCGCGGTGAGCGCCTCGCCTCCGGCGAGCCGGTCCGCGGGTATGGTCAGGACAATTGCCGCCTCGCTTGCGTCCTCCGGCGTGCCGCTTATGGCGAGCGTTGCTCCCGTGCCTCCCGCGCTTATCGCCCCCGCCGTTATGGCGGCAATGCCGGAAGGCTTGTTTTGAGCCAGCCGGAAACGTCCGCTCCCGCTCCGAGCGCGGCAAAGCTTTCTCCCATGAGCGACACGGTCAGGCTTATTCCGCTTCCGAGCGGCTGCCCCGTCGTGCCGCTCACGACAAGGTCGCCGAGCGCCGCTTTCCGCACGGGCGGCGCGATAATGGCGAACTTCGCGTTCGGGTTCGGCGCAACGGCGACCGGCGCCCCGCGGTAAAGCGCCGTTGCGGGAATTATAAGAGAAAACGCCTCGCTTTTCGGCGCGTCCGGCGTCCCCTGTATAAGGAGGAACGCGTTTTCCGCCTTGTCGCTTATTCCCGTGTATGCCGTCGCCCAGAGCCCCGCGGGCAGGTTCGTGAACCACGCCGAGCAGTCCGTCCCCGGCGTCATCTGCCGGAACTCGTCGCCGCTCACGCTGATTTCTATCGGCACGGGCGTAATTTCTTTTCCCGCGGTGCCCGCGACCGCCGCGTCGCCCACAGTCGCCGACACGGGGTACCCCGCTATCGCCCACTTCGCGTTTATATTGAGCGCGACGGGCACCTCGTCATCAAAGTTGAGCACCGCGGCGGGAATAAAAATCTGCATAGCCGCGCTGCTTTCCGCAGTCGGCGTGCCGCTGAAAACAAGCTCTATTTCAAGCGCGCCCGATCCAGACCATTTGGCGTTTTTCGCCGTTATGCCCGGCGGCAGGTTGCGGAACCACCCGCTATAAATCTCGCCGGCAAACTGCTCTACAAACCCCGTGGAAAAAACTGCTTCTGCCCATTCGTTCTCGTCCGGAATGTCGACATATTCGAGCGGCGCGAACTCTGAGTTGAAAGACGCAAAGCTCTGCCAGCCGCTCCCCTCAAGCCACAGCGTAAGCTGGTTTTTCCAGTCAGGGTTTTGCTCCGCTTCCAGGCAAAGCCTGCTCGGTATCGGCGGGTCTTCGTAAAAAACTATGCGGTAGGCACTCAGGCGGTAGCCGCCGCGCAGGTATTCCCTCTCCCGAAGGCGTCCGATAGGGTGCGGGTCTTCCGCGCCGAACGTGAGCGTTGTCCACGGCTGCCCCCGCGCTATGCTCTGGGCGCTGATCGCGCTCGCAAGCGATATATGCGCCGTCGCCTCGGCAAGCGGCTTCCCCGCCTCTCCCGCCACGGTAACGTCAGCGACTGAGGCGGCGGGAGGGATTTTGCTTGCTATGTCGAATTTTGCGTCGGGATTTTCGTCCGCGGCGAGCGCTTCCCCCGTCTGAAGCCGAGCCGCGGGGATTGTCAGGCGCATTGCTTCCGCGCTTGTTTCTTCCGGCGTTCCCCCGATATAAGCCGTCGCGCTCTTTGCCCCGTCCGCAACGGCGGACGACTTCGCTTCCAGCCCCGCGGGCATATTGACGAACCACGGCGTTATGTCGGTTCCTTCGGGAATCGCGCCGAACGCGTCGTTTACAAGCGCAATGACGCACTGTTTTTCGGCAACCGGTCGCCCGGAGTACCCCTTCACCGTAACGTCCGAGAGCGCCGACTCCCGTTTCGGCGGCAGAATGTCCCACTTTGCGCTTGCGTTCGGCGCAACGGCAACCGCCATTCCCCGCGCGAGCGCGGAGGCGGGAATCATAAGCTGCACCGGCGCGCTGTACGGGGTGACGGGCGTTCCGGTTATATTGATTTTTGCCTGATAGTCCGGCAGCGTCTTCGCAAGCGTTGCCGAAAGTCCCGCCGGCAGGTTCAGAACCCACGCCGAAACGTCCGTGTCGATTCAGCTCAACGAGGCGTGCTCGCTGGTGCCGCGACGAGGACGGCACGCTGTTCCGTCCGAAGTGCTACCTGTGGCTGGACATGCGGACGCGACTCGTCTACGGCGTGGCGTTCGAGCGGCACTACAATTCCGGCACCGTTCTCCGCGCCCTGCGTCTGGGCGTCGAAATGTTCGGCAAATTCGGCTCGACCTACAACGACAACGGCTCCTCGGAATCGTCCGAGTGGACTGACTTCGTAATTGAGCAGCTTCAGACCTACGGCATGAAGTGGGGCGGGGACGCCGCGAACCTTTATCGCACGGAAGGCGGCAAGTACGCCGTAATCGACGACGAAGGCAGCTGTGTAGAGCTTGCCCCTGACCGCGACGCGTGGCGCAAAACAAACCGGCGCATTTTTGCGCGGATAAAAAACGCGAAAACAAAGCCTATCGAGCGGTTTTTCTCTTCGCTAGGTAGCGTGGACTGGAAGGTAGAGGAACAAACACCTGACATGAATGGCGGCGATGAAGGAAGCGGTGAGCTTTGCATAGCGCGTAGCAATTCCCCGCCAGCGCTTGAGGGCACGGAAGACGTTTTCAATGACG
>NZ_BBPW01000757.1:0-25041 GCF_001028545.1 Treponema endosymbiont of Eucomonympha sp.
GGTGGGCCCGGGGGTTCGCCGAGGCGGCGCCTGGGGCCCTTACCCGGCGCACGGCGGTCTACGCCGTGGCGACCTCCTGAGGTTCCTGCGCGCGGCGGACCGCCGCGACCTCGCTACCCGCGGGCATCCTGCCGGCCGCACCAACCCCGGGGGCGCTTCAATGGTTGCTTATCGTGCTCGCGGTCATCAGCTTTGGTCTTGTCGCAATCGTTCAGGCCATGTTCCCGCTCTGGGCCTATCACCCTGCGACCGCCGGCTTGCGCGCGAAGTAACCTAAGGAGGTCGCCACGGCGTAGACCGCCGTGCGCCGGGTAAGGGCCTCAGGCGCCGCGTCGGCAAACCCCTGTGCCAGCATGTAAGCGACGCCGAAAATCAGAATGGCGCCGAGCGCGATGGCCTGTGGTGACTTATGGGTCAGCCCGAAACCGAGCCCAACGAGGAGGTAGATGATGAGCGCAGCCATAAAGGCCCGACCAACCGCCCTAGCGCGGGGGATCGCGACAGGTCCTGGCCTTTGGATCGCGGCAACCCTTTCGACAGCACCGCCGGAGGAGAGGAAGGCGTGAGCTTTGTAGAGCGAGTGCGCCACGATGTGCAGCAACGCCAAGGGAAAGAGCGCCAGCCCGCACTGTAAAATCATGAAGCCCATCTGCGCGACAGTCGACCATGCGAGCGATGTCTTCACCGCCGGTTGTGTCAGCATGACCAAGCTGCCGAAAATCGCTGTGAAGCCGCCGATCATGACGAGGATGGCGAGAATGCTGGGCGCGAGTAGCATGACGTCAGCGAAGCGTATCAGCAGGAACCCGCCTGCATTGATCACGCCCGCATGAAGTAGCGCCGACACTGGCGTAGGCGTTTCCATAACCTCGGTCAGCCAGCCATGGGTTGGAAACTGGGCAGACTTGAGAATCGCCGTGAGAGCCAGCAGGCTTGCTGCCGCCCCCGCAAGCGTTCCACCTGCGCCCGCACGGGCGTTCTGGAGGATCGAGCCAATATCGGCCGTGCCATAAGCTGTTGCTAGCAGAGCAGCGGCGGCAATGAGCGCGATGTCTCCTATGCGCGCGGTGATAAACTTTTTGCGTGCCGCGCGCTGACCAGCCGCGCGATCAGGATAAAACAGCAGTAGTCGGTGCAGAAACATGCTGGTGGCAATCCAGGCCAGGGTCAGCTGGAAAAGATTGTTCGCGGTGACGAGAAGCATCACCGAGGCGAGCGTGAGGCAGAGCCAGCCGGTGAAAGAACCTTGTCGTTTCTCGCCGTCAAGATAGGTCCCTGCGTAGCGGATGACGATCCAGCCAATGAAGGTCACCAGAACGACCATCGCGGCGCTGACGGCGTCCAGCCGGACCGACAACCCGACACCGTAAATGCCAATCACGGAACTTACGCCAGGACCAAAAACGATCAGCCCGGCCGTTGAAATAATGCCCGCAACAAGCGCCAGGAGTGCGGCGGCTTCGGCCATTAGGGGTATGTGATTTGGCCTCAGGCCTGTCTTTGAGAAGCTAATCGCTGCGCTGACGAGCAGCGGAACTGCTGCCAGCAATGGCAAGAGATGTGTTTGCAAGATAGCCCCCTTCGACCGCACTTCGGTTCGGGGACTTGTCTATGGGAACGCCAAGTGCGAAGAAAATTCATTGTTGTGAATAGATCGTTCGTTTAAATAGAACGATATGAGAAGCCTTAATTTCAACCACCTTCACTATTTCTGGGCGGTCGCGCATGCGGGCAGTCTCACACGGGCCGCCGAGCATATGAACCTGTCACAGTCGGCGCTGTCGGTTCAGATTCAGAAACTGGAACATCAGATGGGCCATCCGCTCTTCGAGCGTGTGGGCAAGAAACTCATCCTGACCGAGGCCGGTCAGATCGCGCTCGACTATGCCGATACAGTATTTAAAGCGGGTGACGAACTGTTGAGCACTCTGCAAGGTCGCCCGTTGGCAAACCGTCAGGTCCTCAGCGTCGGGGCGCTCACGACGCTGTCGCGAAACTTCCAGCTCGAATTCCTTCGGCCGTTGGTCGGTCGTCCCGATGTGGAGTTGATCGTTCGGTCGGGCAACATCCGCGACCTTCTCGCTCAGTTGGAGTCTCACACCATCGACGTCGTTCTGGCGAACAGCGCGGCGCCGCAGGACGCACGCTCGTCACTCCGCAACCACCTGCTTAACGAACAGCCGGTTAGCTTAATCGGCCGCGCAAAAAAGGGAAAACGCAAGTTCCGTTTTCCGGAAGACCTTCGCACCGAGCCACTGCTGCTGCCTAGTCTCGATAGCGATATCCGCGTCGCGTTCGACCGGATTCTGGAAACGGCCGGGATCAGGCCGATTATCCTAGCCGAGGTCGATGACATGGCCATGCTGCGCCTGCTTGCGCGCGAGCGCGAGGGCGTCACGTTAGTGCCACCAATTGTCGTGCGTGACGAACTTGAAACCGGTATTCTTGTAGAGCGCTGCAGGATCCCAAAGCTCACTGAGCGCTTCTATGCGATTGTGAAGAAACGACGTTTTCCTAATCGGCTCTTGATCGATGTACTCGGTGTCGCCAAAGCAGCCATATCGAAAACTGCATAACCATGCCTCCCAACGGTGTACTGAATGACACCGTCGCGTTAATCGAAGCGGTTGAATGCGACGACTACACTGCTCTGTCTTCACCGGGGTAAATTCGCAGTCCGTTCGGTGATCACCCGGAACACCAGGTGGCGGTTAATGTGCCTGTCAGCCACCTTGAGGGCCGAGGCTTCAGCTCTGCTGGTCGGTCGCATCGTACAGCGATCGGATCTTTAACTCGTAAGTTTTACCAATTATGGATATGGCTAAGCAAAGGGTGCTCCCCGACTTTTATCCCATAAAGAAGCCCCGCCTGCAGCAGGGGATGCTATGCGAGCGAGCTGAGCGTACATCCATCAGGCTCGCCCCAGTAATGGATGCGACTTTGATTCTGCAGGGCCTCGAATATGCGACACCAGCGCGAAAGCTTTTGCCACTATTCCTCGTATGTCATCTTCTGTACGGCCGAGTGCCATCGCAATCAGTTCGATAGGGGACCCGTCAGCGACGAGATTCTTCAATTGCGCTAGATCTTCATCAGTCCAGGGTTTATCGCCAATTTGGTCCGTCATAAGCTCGCGTCCTTTGCGCGATTGAGCGCGAGGTCTAATCCCTCTGATCAGCTTACTACGTTGGGGTCTGACCGGTGTTTATCAACTGCGAAACAGCTGTGATGAGCTGCGCTGGGGCGAAGGGCTTCGTGAGCACGATACTATTTGGCACGCCCCTCGAAGCCCAATCGGCGGCGCCGTGTCCGGTTATGTAGACTATTCCAGTATCTGCGTTGATCTCGCGAGCACGACGCGCGACATCCCAACCATCGACCTTTCGGCCAAGATTTACGTCAGTGACCAGAGCCCGATATTTCGGCTCATCCGCGTCCAACAGTTTAATCGCTTCTTCGCCGGTCGAAACAACTGTTACATCGTATCCGCCGTCTTTCAGGGTTTCTTCCAACAACGCCTGAAGTAGCATTTCGTCCTCGACGACAAGGATGAGTATTTCATCGTTCACGGTGCACCCTTCTGGCTGGCCTGGGTCGCTAGAATCCTGCGCAGCCCAATGGGAAATGTCACAGCGGAAATCGCGGGGAGCCGGCGGTTGAAGAACGCGTGGTTCATGCTTTCATACCCCCAATGCTCAGAAGGTCTTTATCGCCGCGGCCGCACAAATTGACGACCATCAAATGCTCTTTTTGTTTTCGCGGAGCGAGGGTCGTGACCCTTGCCAAGGCATGTGCCGGTTCGAGAGCTGGAATAATACCTTCTAGCTCTGCGCAAAGATAAAGCGCGGACACAGCTTCGTCGTCCGTTGCAGAGATGTACTTTACGCGGCCGATGGCATCGAGCCATGCATGTTCGGGTCCTACTCCCGGATAATCAAGACCGGCCGAGATTGAGTGCACATTCTCGATCTGGCCCTCGTCATCCATCAGCAGATGGGTCCGATTTCCATGAAGAACGCCGGGCCGTCCCCTGGCGATGGACGCTGCATTCATTCCACTTTTGAGCCCACGACCCGCAGCCTCTACGCCATACATTTCAACCGTGGGCTCATCGAGAAATGGATGAAATAAGCCGATCGCATTAGAACCGCCCCCAATGCATGCTACCAATGAATCGGGAAGGCGGCCTTCAGCCTCGATCATTTGCAATCGCGTCTCTTTTCCGATGACGCATTGGAAATCTCGCACCATCGCAGGATATGGATGAGGCCCTGCCACGGTGCCGATGCAGTAGAAGGTATCGTCCACATTAGTGACCCAATCACGCAATGCTTCATTCATCGCGTCTTTCTCGAGCCCGTCTCAACTGGTCTGACGTCTGCGCCGAGAATTTTCATTCGTAGGACGTTGGTCTGCTGTCTCTCAACGTCCAGAGATCCCATGTAGATGACGCATTGGAGCCCGAAACGAGCGCATAACGTGGCAGTTGCCACGCCATGCATACCAGCACCGGTTTCAGCAATAATTCGCTTTTTCCCCATGCGCCGTGCGATCAGGATCTGACCGAGCACGTTGTTGACCTTGTGGGCACCAGTGTGATTCAGCTCGTCACGTTTAAAGTAGATTTTTGCACCCTTGCAGTGCTGCGTCAGCCGTTCAGCAAAGTATAATGGGCTGGGTCTACCGACATAGTTTTTGAGATAGAGAGCCATTTCGGTCTGAAACTGATCGCACTGGCGCGCCTCGCGGTACACACTCTCCAGTTGGAGGACGAGCGGCATCAATGTTTCAGGCACGAAGCGTCCACCAAACGAGCCAAAGTGTCCCCGGTCATCGGGCCCTGAACGCAAGGATTCCACGTGTTCAATCACCATTAACTCAACTCAAAAGAGGTGTGCGTATCGCAGGAAGTTCTCAGAACAGTCAGATTCCGCTGGACGCTTCGGTTACTGAGCCTGCGGCTATCTCGTCAGCTGCAAAAGGATGCTGTAAGCGCCTTTGTGGTCGATGACCGTTGACAGACATCTGCACCTGCAAAAGCGCATGGTGAAGCCATATCTTTATTGTGCCGACGGGTGCTCCGTATCGTGTGGCCAGCTGCTCTCTGCTTTCGCCGTGGATGTACGCAGCAACGATTAAACTGCGCTGGTGAGGGGTAAGAGAACGGAGCGCGGCCAATGCGTGTCCACGGTTATCTGCGGCCTCAAGAGCGTCGAGGGCAGTTTCTCGATGATCCGATAGGCGGAGGATCGTCTGGTCGCTTGGCTCGAAGATAACATCTTTTCGTCTTAGGATATCAATCGCGTGGTTACGGACGATCTTAACAGTCCAGGTAATTGGCGAGCTCTTGGCAGGGTCGTACTTGCTAGCATGACGCCAAATTTTGACATACGCTTCCTGAATAACTTCTTCAGCCAAGTCCGGGCGCTTCATAATGGAGATCGCGATCCCAAAAAGCTTGCGCTTCGTGAGGTCGTAAAACTGGGAGAAAGCAATCTGATCGCCAGCAGCGCTCGCTTTTAACAGGCCCTGAAGCCGTGCAGTCTCCACCTCGGCGGTTGTCAATTGGATCATTGCTCTGCACCTTCTGATGGAAATCAATTGCTCTTGGAGACAAGCGCTATGGTCGCATAGCCTGCCAAAGACGAAGCGGCGGTCAGGAGCGTTCCCCAAACAAGGTCAACCAAAGCAACCTTCAGAGACCAGCCGTTTAAAGTAGCGAGATTGGTTAAGTCGTACGTACCGTAGGCGACGAGTCCTAGAACGCCTCCCAACAGTAAGGCGGTAATCCAAGATCCGTCTCTCTCCGCTGGCAACACCGCGAGCACTAGAATGCCTGCGACATACAGCGCGTAAAAGAAGCCCGCGATGATCAAGTTTGGCTTCTCGGCGAGCAAATCTCCCAGTTCAAGTCTGTAGAAGCTCGTCGCGCGGCTAAGCCAGACGAAATCAATTCCCAAGAAAACCGTTGCGGTGGCGAAGTAAGCGGCCGCGTACCGAAGCATAAGATGCTCCTATATTCCGAAAAGGGGCTGCAACAACCGCGCCAGCACACTCTTGAAGCGTAGCGGAGCGTCAGTCACTGCGAGGCAAACGCAGTTCTCACCGGGGCCTGCATAGGGTTGATGCTCCGTGTGCTCGTCCGACTCTGAAATATCGCCGCGGCACAACATT
Source organism: Treponema endosymbiont of Eucomonympha sp. (assembly GCF_001028545.1). NCBI lineage: Bacteria > Pseudomonadati > Spirochaetota > Spirochaetia > Treponematales > Treponemataceae > Treponema > Treponema endosymbiont of Eucomonympha sp. Next base: position 6,175 of record NZ_BBPW01000757.1, read on the forward strand.
CTTTCGCGATCGCAAAGACTCCCAGTCAAGACCATTGTCAGTTCGCGGCCGCGGTGCCCGTGCTCAGGCACGCTTGTACCGCTTTGAAAACGCAAAAGGCGTGCCCGCGACGCGCACCCGGGAGTTTTGATCATGATTTGCTGGACGCGGGGGGCCACGCGTACCCACTTCAAATCGCATAAATCTCCACCAACGTAGCTGCGGAGCGGTTCTGGAATTACAAAGTCTGCTCCCAATGTAGGACGGGCTAGAGCCGTCGCGTTGTTGTTTTCATCACGCACTCTTGCAATCACGGAGTCCATCAAGGATGGAGAAACCTCCGTTTCCGAAATGGTATCCAACATATATCCGCCAAGAGAATCCGCAGAGCTGTTGCGCGTACGACAGTAAGGGCAGAGTGCCAGATGGGTGGCGACCAGCAGGCTAGATGCTTCATCCAGAGTTCCCGACGAATAGCTCAATAGAAGATCGTCGCTAAGGTGGAATCTGATCGTCATCTGACGTCTCCCTTATCAGCGTCGAGGGCAGCGCGAATTTTCGCAAATGCAAGCCGAATCCGGGACTTTACAGTGCCTATAGGAAGGTTAAGTTGTTTGGCAATTTCACCGTGCGAATGATTTTCGTAGAATGAAAGCATCAGAACGTTCTTCTCGTTCGCAGATAGCGCGCTCATGACTTCACGAACCCGTTGATCTGTTTCCGCTCTTTCCAGCTGCTGATCTGGACCTGCTTCGACGTCAGAGACAAAGGCCGGATCGGTTGGGTCGAAAGCCGGCCTGCGGGTTCGGCGAAACCGATCAACACTCTGATTTCGAGCGATCGTGAACACCCAGGTAGATGCGGACGCCTTTGATGGGTCGAATTGAGCGGCATTACGCCATACAAGAACCAATGCTTCCTGAGTGATTTCTTCCGCCAGTGAGGAGTCTGCACCAAGTCGTAAAAAGTACGATTTAAGCCTCGGTGCAAAGTGTCGAAACACAATCTCGAATGATGCTTCGTCTCTCGTCTCGGCTATGCGAACAATGGATTTGGAAAGCGCCATCGCAACGGCTTTTGGGTCGCTTTGCAATCGACGAATTGCGACCATTTTATTCTCGATATCTCTTCGAACCATACCGGCCAGGGCTACCTGCAGGCTTTGCGATAGTTGGTTCCCTAGCCAGGATCGCCCCGATAGGGTAGCATAGGATTGTTTCGCACACCCCCGGCGGAAACGCAAAACGTCGGATGGCGCAAGATCGACGCTAGTGTGGTACGCGATCATTTGTTTGCCATAGCCAAGAATTCTTGCCGAGTGATCGCGTTGTCGCGGAAGCAGCCGAGCATACAGCTCGTGATCATTTCCGAACCAACCTTGTGAATTCCGCGGCTCGACATGCAATGATGCGTAGCCTTGATCACGACTCCCACACCTTGTGGTCTCAAGACTTCCTGGACGGCTGATGCAATTTGAGACGTCAGGCGTTCCTGTATTTGGAGCCGTTTGGCATATGCCTCTACAACGCGAGCAAGTTTCGACAGGCCGACAACGCGGCCCTTCGGTACATACGCGACCCAGGCTTGACCGACGATCGGCGCAAGATGGTGCTCACAGTGACTTTCGAATGAAATGCCCCGAAGAATGACCATCTCCTCGTAGCCGCCTGTCTCATCGAACGTCTTGTTCAAAATTTGAATAGGGTCTTGGTCATACCCCACAAAGTATTCACGAAACGCCCGCGCCGCTCTTGACGGCGTTTCGACTAATCCGGGTCGACATGGATCATCGCCTGCCCAACGGATTATCGTACGGAACGCGGCCTCGACTTCTTCCTGAGATAGCGCGGCGGTTTCGTTGGCCGGGGGCTTGGAGTGAATAGTCAAGGTCGTCTCCCTTTGCCCGAGCAATATATGGCTGCGGAGTTGCTGCCCGAAAGGCAGGAAAATGAATCCCCCGGTCGTGAGGGGCTCGACGACCGGGGAAAGTACTTGCGTGAACTGGCAGCGGGGCGGCTGCGTGATCCACGCAGAACTTTTTACGATGGCGCAAGGGAATCAGATCACTGCTGGCGACAAAAAGTTTAGGTTTGTATGGCGATAGACCACATGGCTGCTTAAGTGCTGGATTGGTGACAAGAATTGACGCTTTGGGAGCGGTGAGGAACCGCCTGCATCGCCCGAAGGATTTCTGCGTCAGGCTTCGCTTTCCAACACTAGCTTGCTGCGATAAAAGCCGCAGGGCTTGTATTATACGTTATCGAGGGCTGGTCCGTTCACGGTTCTCTCGCCTCCGCATCCCGGTACGGCGCGCGGAGGCGACGGTCCAATCCTGCATTAGCAAAGCTTCCGAAGGGAACTGCTGCAACGCTGGTCCCTGCGAACAAGTCAACGTTGACGAAGATTCTTACCTATTACGTCGTTCCTTGAAAGTTGGCGGAGGCTGGCCTTATCCAGGGCAAGCAGCTCTCTAGTGTGGAAGGCGAGTTATTGACCGTAAAGAACGTGAGTGGACGCATTACGATTTTTGACACCAAAGGCGGACCTATCAAAAATCGCCATTCCCAAAGTGAAACAATCGAATGGTATCATCCACGTCCTAACCGCCCTCTAGATGCAAAGACAATTGGGCTAAATAGGCTCGAAATGCTTCGCAATCGAGCGTCCAGTTTTTGCTGACGCCATTAATGGTAGCGCGCCGCTAGTTGATGATATTATTGATGCCGTCTTCGTACCTAACGACTCGCGCTATTAAAATGGCGAAGTACATTAACGCTCGATCAACAGATCCAATTTAATCTGCTGATTTAATGCGCGGATAAAGGGGAAAGAAAATGGGTTCCGCATGCAGCAAATGTCGCGAAGATACGGCGCTCCCTTTTGAGTTCAAGATGGCTTTCCAACCCATTGTCGATCTTTCTGCGCAACGTGTCTGGGGGTATGAAGCGCTCGTGCGAGGCGTAAATGGAGAGTCCGCATTATCGGTCCTAAACCAAGTGAATGAGCATATCCGGTACCAGTTTGATCAGGCCTCCCGGGTCATGGCGATCGAGACGGCAGGTGCATTGTTCGCGGGAAGAGATTTGCGACTATCGATCAATTTTATGCCGAATGCGGTCTATGAGCCAAGTGCGTGCATCCAGAAGTCTCTCGCCGCAGCTAAGCGAGCTCATTTCCCGCATAAAAACTTGATGTTCGAATTCACGGAAAACGAAAGGATGACAGATCCTGCGCACGTGCAACGGATCATAGATGCTTATCGCAAATTTGGCTTTTGGACGGCGCTGGACGATTTTGGCGCGGGATATTCCGGACTTGGCCTTTTGGCACGATGGCAGCCGGACCTAATAAAGATTGATATGGAATTGCTGCGAGACATCCATCTTAGCCGCGCCAAGCAAGCAATCGTCGCGGCTATAGTTGGTATTGCCCGTACGCTCGATATTCAGGTGCTCGCCGAGGGCGTGGAGAACGAACAAGAGCTAGTGGTCTTAAGAGCTGCAGGCATCTCATTGTTTCAGGGATATCACTTTGCCAAGCCAGCTCTGATGGCGCTGCCGGATGTTCACGTGCTTGGCGAGCCGATCCACATAAGCGATGCAATTTGATCGTTTTTGTCTGTAAGCTATCTGTAAGATTAGAAAGAACATGCAGACCATGCTGTTTCGTCTATCATACTACAGTACAAACTTGATCAGAAGATCAGCTAGCCCTGATAAAAGCGAACTTCGCAGTATTGTGCGGACCGCGGGAGCCAATAATCAAGACCGCGGAATAACGGGCGGTCTTATGTTTAATCGCGATTACTTTGGCCAGGTTCTTGAAGGAGATCGATCTGCAGTATCAGAGTTGTTCTGTAGGATAGCGAGAGATCCGCGCCATCGTAACATCGTGATCGTAGAAGCATCGGCCGTGGATAGGCGATTATTCCAACGATGGTCCATGGGGCTCGCGGAAAAGACGGAGACCGCAGAGAAAGTGAACTCTAATTTCGGGCTTGATCGCGGATTTGATCCATCCAGAATGGATGCTTGTAACTTCTCAAGTTACATTCTTGAAATGGTTACTCTGGAAGAGCAGTTGGTTTCAGTCTTGATCCCCACATGAGAGGCGTGTAGGCGGCGTTTTAGGGGTATGGATTGTATCTATGTATCATAAGATACGACGGCCAAATCCGAATGTGCCTTGACGATGACGTCGGAAGTTTCCGTGGCTATGTCAGAATATCGGCCCGGTTTCACGACATGATCAAGGGTCCGACGCTCGTCGATCTTGTGCGCCTGGCAACTCGTTCTCGCTTGGCACACGCACCTTGGGCTTTTCCTTGATGACTCGTTGCTGGTGGCCTGGCAGGGTTTTGTTGTCAGCCTGCGCCCGTTTGTTGTCGGCTGGCTGTTCTCCGCCTCTGTCTGTCCGAACAATACCTTTGCCCTTGTTATCTGGCATTGCTGACTTCCTTGGGAGGGGTGATACGCGGCACCCCGGGATCGATCGCGAGCACCCGGCGCTAGGGGCGACGATAAGCCCCGAGGGCGCGTGGACCGCCGCCGCAGGATGACGTAGGAGCGACGGGGGCCTTTCCGGAGGGGTACATCCGCTTCCATTCGAACGTCGCTCGTCCACTCCAGTTCCGAAACGAAAGCAGAAATCAGCCCGACATGCGCGGGGCATTTCCGGTTACGTCTACTCCGGCCGGGCGTAGCCAGCCGGTAGTCGGGCACGGTCACGCTTCCGATTTGTTGCAGCCAGCGCTGGGGAACCTTCCCGCGCCTCGTTCGTTCGCCCAAGAAATCCATGCAACGGAGGAAATAGAAATGTCGAATAAGAACGGTTCTCATAGCGAGCCGTAAGTTTTGGACCAGAAGAACGATCCGTCCCCAACAAAAGGCACCGACAAGCCGTGGGAGCGTCCGGGACAGAAATCACAAAACCCTGGCGAGCCAGACGCGCCTAAGCCGGACCTAGACCGGTGGAATAAGAGTATCCAAGGCAAATACAGAAGGGGCTCGTCGCAAGGAAGCGTTGAGCCACGGCTACCCGCATAGTGCAGCCTGCCATGCCATCACAGTCTTCCCCGATCAACGGATATGGCGAACACACGTTCGATACCGAGAAGTCATCCAATCCCAGATTTAAGCGAGGTGCCTTAGAGGCAAGGTCAGGCGTCCGCGGCGTGCCAATAACGGAAACGCCCGCTTAGGAGGTTTCCCGGCTTCTTACGAGGATTTCGACGATCCGATCCAAGCATTCGACCACAAGTCAAACGTCAACCAAAATTGTAACTGAGTGGATGGGAGATATTTTTGAGCATCTTCATTTTCATGCTGACTCCGGAAACAGCAACTGAGATCGGCGAGCGCATGCTAACGGAACTGTCTAGCAGGTTTCCGGAGCACGAGTTCGAATTTGCCGAGTCCGAAATGGATGATTTGGAAAACGCGATCTTGCCGATCCTAGACGATGAAGAGCGTCCCGGTCGCTACACATGCCCGGAAGATTCCGAAGTTGAACGCGTTCAGGAAGCGTTTGGCCGCTTACTAGCGGACTCGACCGAGTGGAAAGCGTCGTAAAACGGGTGTCGCAAAGGCTTAAGATCTCGGCGTGACTCTCGCAGGACCTGCCCCGGGTAAGGCGGGTAACCGCATTGAACTGAAGCGCTCGCCCTGGCCAAACGCGAAAACGCGAAACTCATCATCGCTCGGCTCGACCGTTTCTCGCGTCGCGTTAGCTTCATCGCCCAGATCATGGAGCAAGAGACGAGGGCATAAGATGCCACAATGATCCTTAGTCGTCCCACTTCACGTCAAACGAACTGGTCGTTACTCCGAAACCTGTCTATCGGCTTGTCAGTTTCGTCCCGCCGTTATGACAGGGGGACTTCAATTTCAAACGCGCGGCGCTTCGGTAATCAGCATCGAAAAAATCCGTCGGTCATTGCCGGCTAAAAGACGGCGGCTTAGCTGAACATCTTGATCGCGACCACGACGATAATGGTTGCCGCGGCCATGTACCCATAAACGACGAGTCTGCGATTGATCTGCATGGTTCAGCGCAGCATAAACAGAAGCAGGCTTGCCCCGAGAAGCGCAACTCCGGAATAGCAGGCACAGAGAAAGCCGTTACAGACGCGCTTAAGCTGGATCGACGACATCGCGCACTCGTGAATATACTGAGGCTATGATGCCCCTGGACTAATTAAAAATTTCCGAATCTTGCGAGTTCCATTGCCGGGCTCCGCCCGGCGTTTTCCCGAACAGCTCACACCTTGCAGCGAATGAAATTGGTGGGTCCGGATAACGACTTCCAACTAGTTGGCGTGCAATGAATGCGTTCAGTGGTTACGCAAGTACGCGACGTTAGTCATCGCTTGGAGATGCGATCCTGATCCAAACTGAAGTGGAAAGCAGTCTTCTTGCTCGCTGAAGAGTGGACGCTCGGAAGCTAGGATCAGTCGGGACGGTTACGTCGCCTCAAGAACATTTTTCGCTGGACAACTAAGTCGCCAGATCAGCCCTGTTGATGCATAGCTAAGCTCAACTTTTCCGCCCAGACTCATCTCAGTCATTTTCGTGATAACAGTTGTGCCAAAGCCACGATTGGCTGGGCGCGCAACAGGTGGACCGCCTTTCTCAACCCAGCTCATTGTGAAATTCTCGCTGCCGGCGTCTCCGTCAAGGCGCCATGAGATTTCAACGCGACCATTCTCAACTGACAAAGCACCGTGCTTGACCGCGTTTGTCGAGAGCTCGTGGACCACCATACCAACAGACTGAGCAGCTGAAGGCGCCAGGCGAAGCCTGGGGCCTTCAACCGTGATCCTTTGCCCGATCAGCTCGGCAAAATGCGCGAGTTGTCCGCGAACGAGATCCGACGCATCGACGCATTTCCACTGACCGACCACCAGCAAGTCGTGGTTCACCGCCAGAGCCTGAATCCGGCTGGAGAAGCGAAGAAGAAAATCACTAGAGTTTGAGGCGACCGTCTGCTGGGCGACGGCCATCACGACGCTGAGGATGTTCTTTGAACGATGATTAACTTCATTCATCAGTAGGCGAACTTGTTCCTCGGAACGCTTGTGAGCCTCGGTGCGCTCCAGCACCCTTTGCTCAAGGGTATTGTTAAGTTCGTAAAGTTGCTGCTGGGCGAGACGCCGCTCGGCGACCTCAGCCATGAGCGCGCGGTTCGCGTTTTCGAGCTCACGCTGTTTCAGATAAAGCTCGACCAGCACCGCAACTTTTGACCGAAGGATAGCCGGGTTGATTGGCTTGTGCAGATAGTCGACGGCTCCGCTATCGTAGCCTTCGATCACATGCTGGTCTTCATTATAATAGGCCGTGAGAAATATGATGGGTATCTCTGCGTTTTTCTTGCGCTCCCTGATCATCTGGGCCAGTTCGAAGCCGGTCAGGCCGGGCAGGCGGACATCGAGGATCAGGACCGCAAATTCGTCGGCCAGCAGCGACAGAAGAGCCTGCTCGGCGGACTCCGCTCGAACCAGCCGATAACGCGGCGCGTCCAATACGCTTTCCAGGACCGTGAGATTTCTCGGTTCGTCGTCGACGATCAATATATTGATGAGGTCGCTGGTCTCCGGGCTCGTCGAAGCTGGACGGGCCGTCGTATCGCTGTCAGTCAGCGTTGCTTCTTCCACGTAACCGCTGGTAGCCGATGGCAGGTTCATCTGCGTTTGCTCATGCTTCAACGGTGCAGCCATATACGCATCAACGAAAGAAGCTGATCTGTATTTACTGGTTTTGAAATGTAGTCGCTGGCGCCGGCTTCAAGACACTTCTCGCGATCGCCTTTCATCGCCTTCGCTGTGAGCGCGAGTATCGGAAGCGTATGAAAGTCAGGAATTTTGCGAATCTCGCGAATCGTCTCGTAGCCGTCCATTTCCGGCATCATGATATCCATCAGGACGAGACTGATGTCGGGAGTCTTCTGTACGATCTCAATGGCGGTTTTACCGTTGGTTGTACTCACGACATCCACGTCGTGATTTTCGAGCAGGGATGTGAGTGCGAAGATGTTTCGGGCATCGTCGTCGACAATGAGCACTTTGCGTTTCTGCAGAATTTCGTTCGACCCGTGAAGCCGGCTGAGCATCGCCTGTTTCTCTGGCGGCAGGTCGGTTATCACCCGATGAAGAAACAACGCGGTTTCATCCAGCAGGCGCTCCGGTGACTCCACATCTTTCAGAACGACGCTCTTTGCCATCGTCTTGAGTTCAAGCTGCTCGTCAATCGTCAAGTTCTTGCCGGTAAAAACGACGATCGGCACGGTTGCCAACGCTGGATCGGCATGCAGCTTCTTTAGCAGCTCAAAGCCGGTCATGTCGGGTAGTCGCAGATCGAGCACGACGCAATCGAAGTGCTGCTCCCGCATGGCTTGTAGCGCCGTTTCTCCACTCGGCGCGGTTACAAGCTCGATGTCGTTATAACCCAGCAGTTCTACAATGGACTGCCGTTCGATATCGTTGTCTTCAATCACCAGAAGGCGCTTTGTGCGCGTGAGCGTGAAGTTCTTGAGGCGGTCGAGCGCCGTCTCCAGTGAGGACGTGGTAGGCTCCTTGATGAGATAGGAAAATGCGCCATGGGAAAGACCATGCTGGCGCTCCTCGTCCAGTGTAACGATCTGCACCGGTATGTGCCGCGTCGTCGGGTCGAGCTTGAGTTGATTGAGCAGCGTCCAGCCCAGCATGTCTGGCAGAAATATATCGAGAGAAATGGCTGCCGGGCGGAATTGCCGGGCCAGGGAAAGCCCGGTCGCGCCTCTGGTCGCAACGATGCCTTTAAAGCCTTTGTCGTGAGCCAGTCCAAGGAGAATGCGAGCGTAGTGGGGGTCGTCCTCGATGATGAGCAGTACGGTATCATTTCTTTCGATGATGTCGCGATCATCGTCGATATGCTCTTCCCGCCCGACCGGCATGACGATGAGTTCGCGGGAAACCGGCGCGCGGACCGCGGATCCGTCAGCAACCACATTTTGGGAGCTGTCGCGGCCGGGGAACTGGACGGGCAGGAACAGCGTAAAGGTGCTTCCCTGGCCGTAGATGCTGGTGAGCTTAATTTCTCCCCCCAGCAGGGTCGCTAGCTCGCGGCTGATCGCGAGGCCAAGTCCGGTGCCACCGTATCTGCGCGAGGTGCCAGCGTCTGCCTGCTGGAAAGCTTCAAAGATGAGTCGCTGCTTGTCGGGCGCAATACCGATACCGGTGTCTTCCACGGAAAAGGAGACAACTTTCTCGGCCTTGCTCAGGACGGGATGGTCTGTACTCCAGCCCTGGGTCACGAGTTCAGCACGGACATGGACATGCCCGCGTGCGGTAAATTTCACGGCGTTGGAGAGTAGGTTCTTGAGAATTTGCTGGAGGCGCTTGTCGTCGCTTTCTATCAAACGGGGAAGATCGGCTGCGAAATCAATTTTAAAGGGCAGGCTCTTCGCTTCTGCGACATGACGGAAGTTGCGTTCGATATTGTCGCGCAGGCGATCAAACGGAATTTCCTCAACTTCGACGGTAACCGTACCCGATTCGATTTTCGACAGATCGAGAATGTCGTTGATCAGGTTCAGAAGGTCGGAGCCTGACGAATTAATGTTGCGGGAGAACTCGATCTGCTTGTCCGATAGGTTGCCCGGCACGTTCTCAGCAAGCTGTTGACTGAGTATCAGGATCGAATTGAGCGGTGTCCGCAGTTCGTGAGACATATTGGCCAGGAATTCGGACTTGTACTTCGAGGTAAGCGCAAGTTCGATGGCTTTTTCTTCCAGTGCAAAGCGCGCCTGCTCGACCTCCGCGTTCTTTCGCTCGACCTCCGCATTTTGATCTGCGAGCAGCTTTGCCTTCGTCCCCAGTTCCTCGTTGGTCTGCTGCAGCTCGATCTGGCGCGACTGCAGTTCGGCGGTCAGTTGTTGCGATTGGGTCAGTAGCCTTTCGGTGCGCATGGTCGCTTCGATAGTGTTGAAGACTGCGCCAAGGCTTAGGGTCAGTTGTTCCAGGAATGCGAGGTCGACTTCGGTGAACGGCTGCAGCGTTGCCAGTTCGATCACAGCCTTGGTCTGTCCCTCGAACAGAACCGGCAGCACCACCACGCTCACGCGTGTAGCCTTGCCAAGGCTGGACGAGATCGTGAGATAATCCGGTGACACGTCTCCCAGCAGGATCGTCTTCTTTTCGATAGCGGATTGGCCCACCAGGCCCTCGCCGAGGTCGATGGTTTCGCGTGGCCGGACGCCGCCGCGCGCATAACTCGAAAGCAGCTTGAGCTTGGTGTTTTCTTCATCGCTGTCGAGGTGATAGATCGTGCCCTGATAGGCTTTGACCAGCGGACCCAGCTCGCTCAAAAGGATATCTCCCACCGTGCTGAGTTGTCGCTGGCCCTGAAGCATATTGGTAAATTTGGCAAGGTTGGTCTTCAGCCAGTCTTGTTGCCGATTACTTTCGGTCGTATCGCGCAGGTTGGCGATCATCGTGTTGAGGTTGTCTTTCAGCTCGGCGACTTCGCCGCGAGCCTCGACCTGAATCGTGCGCGTGAGATCGCCCTTGGTGACAGCGGTGGCGACCTCGGCAATTGCGCGAACCTGAGTAGTCAGATTTGCCGCGAGCAAGTTGACGTTGCTGGTGAGATCCTTCCATGTGCCTGCGGCGCCAGGGACGTTAGCCTGGCCGCCTAATCTTCCTTCTACGCCGACCTCCCGCGCCACGTTCGTCACCTGGTCTGCAAACGTCGCGAGTGTGTCGGTCATATTGTTGATGGTTTCGCCGAGGGCCGCGACCTCGCCCTTCGCCTGCACGGTGAGCCGCTGGCTCAGGTTGCCGTTGGCGACAGCGGTCACCACCTTCACGATGCCGCGAACCTGGTCCGTCAGGTTGGAGGCCATGAAGTTGACACTGTCGGTCAGATCCTTCCAGGTACCGGCCACGCCGCGGACCTGGGCCTGACCTCCGAGCTTGCCTTCGGTGCCGACCTCACGCGCCACGCGTGTGACCTCGCCGGCGAACAGGTTGAGCTGATCGACCATCGTGTTGATGGTGTTCTTCAGTTCCAGAACCTCGCCCTTCACATCTACCGTGATCTTGCGGTTGAGATCGCCGCGCGCCACTGCCGTAGTGACTTCCGCGATATTGCGCACCTGTGTTGTCAGATTGTTGGCGAGACCGTTGACCGTGTCGGTCAGGTCCTTCCAGGTGCCGGCTACTCCCGGAACGGCGGCCTGACCTCCGAGCCGGCCTTCGGTGCCGACCTCACGGGCGACGCGTGTCACTTCCGATGCGAAAGAACGAAGCTGCTCAACCATCGTGTTGATGGTTTCCTTGAGCTGGAGAATTTCACCGCGCACGTCGACCGTAATTTTCTTCGACAGGTCGCCGCTGGCGACCGCAATGGTGACCTCGGCGATGTTACGGACCTGACCGGTGAGGTTTGAGGCCATGTAGTTGACGTTATCGGTGAGGTCCTTCCAAGTGCCCGCGACGCCGGGCACCGCAGCTTGGCCGCCAAGTTTGCCTTCGGTGCCCACTTCGCGTGCGACGCGGGTAACTTCGGACGCGAAGGCTGAGAGCTGATCAACCATCGTGTTCATGGTTTCCTTCAGCTGCAGAATCTCGCCTTTCACGTCCACCGTGATCTTGCGGCTCAGATCGCCGCGCGCGATGGCGGTGGCGACGTCCGCGATGTTGCGAACTTGACCTGTCAGGTTGTTGGCCATCGAGTTGACGTTGTCGGTGAGATCCTTCCAGGTGCCGGCCACGCCGGGTACCTGCGCCTGACCGCCGAGCTTGCCTTCAGTGCCGACTTCGCGTGCGACGCGGCTCACCTCAGCGGCGAACGAGCGAAGTTGATCGACCATCGTGTTGATCGTTTCCTTCACTTCCAGGATCTCGCCGCGGACGTCGGCGGTGATCTTTTTTGAAAGGTCGCCGTTCGCAACAGCAATGGTGACCTCGGCGATGTTGCGGACCTGACCTGTCAGGTTATTTGCCATCGAGTTGACGTTGTCGGTGAGATCCTTCCAGGTGCCGGCAACGCCAGGCACCACAGCCTGACCGCCGAGTTTGCCTTCGGTACCAACTTCGCGCGCCACACGGGTGACTTCGGACGCAAAGCCATTGAGCTGATCCACCATCGTGTTGATGGTATTCTTCACTTCCAGAATTTCGCCCCGCACGTCGGCGGTGATCTTTTTGGACAGATCGCCGCGCGCCACGGCGGTGGTGACTTCGGCGATGTTGCGGACTTGACCGGTGAGATTCGACGCCATGAAGTTGACGCTGTCGGTGAGGTCCTTCCAGGTTCCGGCGACGCCTGGCACCACAGCCTGACCGCCGAGTTTGCCTTCGGTGCCGACTTCACGCGCCACGCGCGTGACTTCCGCCGCGAAGCTATTGAGCTGATCCACCATCGTGTTCATGGTGTTCTTGAGTGCGAGAATTTCGCCCTTCACTTCGACGGTAATCTTCGAGGAAAGGTCACCTTCGGCGATAGCTGTCGCCACTTCGGCGATGTTGCGAACCTGACCGGTCAGGTTGTTGGCCATCGAGTTGACGTTGTCGGTGAGGTCCTTCCAGGTGCCGGCCACGCCTTCGACCGCCGCTTGTCCGCCAAGCTTGCCTTCGGTGCCGACCTCGCGCGCTACGCGGCTGACTTCGCCCGCGAAAGCGTTAAGCTGATCGACCATCGTATTGAGAGTAATTTTCAGCTCAAGAATCTCGCCCTTCACATCGACGGTGATCTTGCGCGACAGATCGCCGTTGGCCACGGCGGTTGCCACATCCGCGATATTGCGGACCTGGCCGGTCAGGTTCGACGCCATCGAGTTGACGTTGTCGGTGAGATCCTTCCAGGTGCCGGCGACGCCAGGCACCACAGCCTGACCGCCGAGTTTGCCTTCGGTGCCAACTTCGCGCGCCACACGGGTGACTTCGGACGCAAAGCCATTGAGCTGATCCACCATCGTGTTGATGGTATTCTTCACTTCCAGAATTTCGCCCCGCACGTCGGCGGTGATCTTTTTGGACAGATCGCCGCGCGCCACGGCGGTGGTGACTTCGGCGATGTTGCGGACTTGACCGGTGAGATTCGACGCCATGAAGTTGACATTGTCGGTGAGGTCCTTCCAGGTACCTGCAACGCCGGGCACGGCAGCCTGGCCGCCGAGTTTGCCCTCGGTGCCGACTTCGCGCGCCACGCGCGTGACTTCCGCCGCGAAACCATTGAGCTGATCCACCATCGTGTTGATGGTGTTCTTAAGCGCGAGGATTTCGCCTTTTACATCGACCGTGATTTTACGCGACAGATCGCCTCGCGCGACGGCGGTTGTCACATCGGCAATATTGCGGACCTGTGCGGTTAGGTTTCCGGCCATGTGGTTGACCGACTCGGTGAGTTCCTTCCAAACACCGGACACACCCTTGACCTGGGCTTGGCCTCCAAGCTTGCCCTCGGTACCCACTTCGCGCGCCACCCGTGTCACCTCGGAGGTGAACACAGAAAGCTGCTCGATCATGGTGTTGACGAGATTAGCCGACCGCAAGAATTCGCCTTTAAGCGGCCGCCCGTCTACCTCCAGTTCCATGGACTGCCCAAGGTCACCCTTTGCCACGGCCCCAATGGTGCGCGCCACCTCGGTGGTAGGCCGCACCAGATCGTCCAGGAGGGTGTTGATAGAGTCGGCCTGCTCAGCCCATCCGCCGATCGCACCGGGCAGGGTCATGCGCTGCCTGAGGCGCCCCTCTTTGCCGACCGTCCCGCTTAGCCGCGCCACCTCTCCAGTGATCCGGCCCTGGTGTGCGAGGGTTTGGTTGAAAGCCTCGGCTATTCGTCCATCCGTGCCGGGCCAATCTCTCGGTAAGCGCACCGAGAAGTCGCCATCCCGAAATGCCACCATCGCCGCGAGAAGCTGCCGCGAACGCATTGCCGCGGCATCGTCAATTAGGTCTCTGGCCTCCCCGTTCCCTCTTGCGATGGCCAAGGGTTTCTTGCGATTTCTCGGGATCGTCGTTTCGCTCATGGGTCACCGGTAAATGCGATCGCGACATAACATGCAGCGATCCGTGGCTGACGGCAATCGTCCTTCATTCCGGCACTTCCCATTCATTGCGAGAGACACCGATCAACGTGGAGCATTACAATTCTGTAGGAATAAATGCTGCAGACGAGGTGGGCAACATCACCGCGGCCCGACTCACAATCTGAACGATTCCGGAAACTTTCGTTCCAGGATATGGTTCCATGGCCGGAACAAGAAGCGCGCTTAAATTTTGTTCGCGCAAAATATGAGAATTGTCCGACGGCACCCGGGCCAAAAGTACTTTCCCGCACGCTTGCTCGGCGCCCTTCGCCATCTTTGCCGGGTGGTATAAGCCAACCCTCTCTGGAGGGGCCGTGCAGCCGTCGTGCGTTTGGATCTCTCAAAGAGAAATGGCCTTGCCCGATCACCGGTAAGGCCATTCAAGCGTTAGCGAAGCAGGATGATCAGCAAAATCAGCAACGATGGAATTACAAGTAGGTGCGCCTTTCAGGCTTTTGCGCACCACGTCCATCAATAGATCACATTGCCGCTGGTACGTGAACCAGCCGATGCATTGATTGTCTCGCTATTGCGCTTGCGTTGGTCAATTTGTTTGGGGAGCTTCAGGACACCGGGCGCTATTACACCACGGCAAATCTGCTGAGATGGCAAGGGGACCCTACTGCTGATTATTTTGGTTGTTGAGGACGAAGCGCGCAGCGGCTGATTGCCAAACATTGAAACCCATCATTCCCGAAAGGTAGAGCCGCTCCGAGGCGTTCGCTTTATCGTTCAGAATCGCGGCGGCGGAGCTGAACTTTCTTACCACAGTCGATTTGTCTCCTTTAGGAAGGAGACGGAGCAGTGCCTCGTTATCATTTTAACATATTCCACGATCGTGTTTATTGGGACGACGTGGGGGAGGAATTGCCGGACCAGGATGCGGCTTGGGTCGAGGCGACCCGTACCGCCGGCGAGATGATCAAAAACCTCGATGGCAAGCTGAAACCGGGCCGGGACTGGCGCATGGAAGTAACCGATGAGTTTCAAAACCCTCTTTGGGAGATTCGCGTCAACGCCGAAAAAAGGTAGATGTGAGGGGCAGGTAAAGGGATTAATAACGCCACAGCTGCCGGTGATTAAGGGATTCGCGTTCTCTCCGGCAAGGCGCAAATTGGAACATTACCGCTCGCCCTGGTAGGTGTCGGTGACTGAGAGCATTGAGCTCTTTATTGCGGTGAGGCCGCATGCTAACCGACGACCGGGCGTATGGCGCGCCTGTTACTTGTCCCAAGTAAAAGCCTCCGCGCGCAATGGTCATAAAGACCATTCATCTAGGTTTTTTACCGGATCGATTATCAGTGCCCGAAGTGCGGCGCTGAAAAAAACCGAAATCGCAAAATAAGGCAGCGTCAAGCCGATGCTTGCTCACGATCATTAGCTCGTCACTGGTAGGATCAGTTCAGGCCCCTTATTCCTGACATTTCCCACCTTCTTATCGACCGGGAATATCTCGAGCCATTCGTCGGGGCAGGGCGCCAGCAGCGCCAGCAGTTCGTCGTTGCTCGCGGACTCTTCGCCCAGCCACTTTGCCCAGTCGCTTTCGCCCAGGATGCAGGGCATGCGATTGTGGATCTCGGCCATGGCGTTATTCGGCCCGCAGGTGAGGATCGTGCAACTCAGCACCTCTTCACCGTTCAGCGGATCGCGCCAGGTTGACCAGAGGCCGGCCATGACCATCGGCTTTCGGCCGGCCATGAAGATGGCGTAGGGCTGTTTCTCCTTGCCCTTCCCGTCGAGTTTCTTCCATTCGTAGAAATTGGTCATCACGCACAGGCAGCGCTGCCCGCGCTTCCATGCGTCCTTAAACGCTGGTTTCGTCGTGAACTCTTCCGAGCGGGCATTGATCGTCGAGTACTGAAGCTTCGTATCCTTCGCCCACGAGGGGATAAGTCCCCACTTCATCATCCGCGGCGTCCGCTTCCCGTCTTCCGATCGGATCGCGGTCATCATGCGCTCCGTCGGCGCGAGATTATGGTTGTACTCGTAGTTCGGCGCCGGGGCGTCTGAATCGAACTTCAGCCGGATTTTGATTTCCGACCAGTCGTCAGCGAGGCGAGCGCGGCCGCACATCAGCGTTCTCCGGGATAGCCATGTGACGGCGGGTCATTGGCTGAAATCTTGGTGGGACGGAGTGCCACAAGATGGCTTCGCTTATATGGGTAACCTCGAACCTTCGAGCAATCCTGGCAGCGCATCCACCGCTCAAGCTCGTGGATCGGAGTTTCCTTCGGCTGCCGGACGATTGTCAGGTCCACCGTGCTGTGCATCTCGCAGCCCAGGCACTTCACTTCAAGATACCGAAAGCCCGCGTTCAGGGCGTCACCGAGCGTCGGGGAGGGTTGGGCCGGGCCGTGATAGCCCAGCATCCGAAGTGTCCAGGCCTCACAGGCGAGCCGATCAGCCTTCAGGCGCGCTTCTGCTGCGCGCTCCGCGGCCGCGCGTATGGAACTGCCGAATAGATATTCCCGCGACTTCGATCCCATTACGGACCACCAAGCAGTTTGCCAAGGCGATCGACGTCTTCGGACGTCGGCGCGCTGTCCTTACCGATGATCGCCGCTGCCTCGTCGATGCGCTGCTGAGCCCTCAGAATGCCTGTCTCGTCGACTACGCGGGCGAAGTCGTCCACAGCCTTGTCGTGGGGGCAGCGGGACTTGGTGCGTCGGAAGAACGAGATTTTCATGAAGGACATTCAAGCGCACGCGAGGGCGCAGGTAAATAGTCCTAGATGTGGTTGTGGAAGCGTGAGGTCGTACAGCTGGTCGGGGGATGGAACGAGATCGATCTGCTTGAGCTTGTCCTACTGGCATCCTTCGGCGCCGCGCCGCCAGGGGCGAGGGCCGCAGGATGAATCCCAAATGTGGAACGCGGGGGCGACTAAACTCGTTGCCGTGCATTATCTAGGAGATTCGCATGGCGCTGCGTGCTTATTGGAAGGGCTCTCTGAAGCTCTCGCTCGTAACTTGTCCAATCGCTCTATATCCTGCTTCAACGCAATCCGAAAAAACCCACTTTCACCAAATCAACACCAAGACCGGCCATCGGCTTAGACAGCAGATGGTCGATGAGCGCACGGGGCGGGTGGTTGATAAGGAACACAAGGGAAAGGGGTACGAGCTTTCAAAGGGCCGCTACGTCGAGATAGACGATGATGAGCTCGACGCGATCAAGCTTGAGAGCACTCACACCATAGAGATTGACGACTTTGTGCCTGCCGAAGATATCGATGAGCGGTATCTGGACAAACCGTATTACATCGTCCCGAGCGGAAAAGAAGGCGCGGATGCGTTTGTTGTGATCCGTGATGCCATGAAGCAGAAAGAAAGAGTTGCGCTGGCGCGGGTCGTCCTTTCCAATCGAGAGCACATCATTGCGCTAAAGCCATTGGGAAAAGGTCTATTAGGCACAACACTACGCTATCCGTATGAACTGCGAGATGAGGAAGATTATTTCGACGACATTCCCAGTCCGCGGGTATCTAAAGATATGGTCAAACTGGCTTCTCACATCCTCGATACCAAAGCCTCTAAATTTAACCCGGGCAAGTTCAAGGACAAGTACGAGGCGGCGTTAAAGGCCCTGGTAAAGCGGAAGGCGGCGGGGAAGACAATAGAGGTGCCTGAAGAGAAGGAAGATCGTGGCAACGTGATCGACTTAATGGAGGCCCTTAAACAGAGTTTGAAGGGCAGGAAGAGTGCCGCACCGCGCGCAAAACGGAGGCGTTCCGGCGGACGGAAACGAAAGGCGGCTTAGCAAGCTTGGCGTTCACTTCCGCGCGTGTTTCAATTCGTTCTGAAACTTCTCCATCTGCCTTTTCCAGCGAAGCTCCTCAGCCTCGAAACGTCGATCAAGCGCCGCGCGCTCGGTTTCCATCTCGCGAAGCCGGTTCTCATGATCTCGCTTTGCTTTTTCTCTTTGGGCCTCGACTTTGGAGATGGCTCGCTCGCGACGCGCACGTTCAGCTTCAAGTTTGGCCCGTTCCCGATCTCGCTTCCGTTCTTCCCGTTCGTATTCCTTTGCGGCCTCTCGGGCTGCCTTGTCATCCAGAGCGCGCCCGCGCTTAATTGGCGTCGAAGGGGGCTTTCGCGAGCCCCGCTTGTGGGCTGGAAGCGATGCCGGGAGGTCCGCCTGCTCTAAGAAGGGCCCATCAGATCCAACAGGGCGCTTCAGCACTACGCCGGGCCTTTTCATTGTTGCGGCGACGACGTCGATATCATCCACCTCTTGCGCAAAACCCTGGTGGAATAAGTTGTTCTTGGATCCCCAGGCCTCCAATGCTGCTTTCATCGAGGGGGCGGCTACGGCCAGATCGAAAAAGCCCATCGATGTCTGGTAAGTTTTGAGCTTTCTAGGCATGCCAACGCTCCCGGCTCGGACTCCAAATCCACCAACAGATGATTACCTAAGAACTATCGCATGTGGAGTATCGTGATGCCCGGTCCAAGAACGCCGCGGGAATTGTCGAACCGGATGGCCGAGCAAAGGGCAGGCCGGAAGCTCGCCGGCCGGGACGACGGCTACGTCCGGGAGACGTTCACCCAGCCTCGAGAAAAAGCCCGCCAGACGGCAAGGGCATTCCTCGATGAATACCCCAAACAGGCATACATGTCGGAGGTTGAAACCTGGCGTGAGCTCCCCGGCGACGAGATCGAATTTACGATGCGAAGGTTGAAATCTGCGGATTAGGGAACGCAACGTCCGCGGTGGAATTAGCAGTCATGAGCAGAGCCTTTGTAAAAGAGTCCGACGCCGTTGATGAACTGCCCGACCGTATCGTGTCGGAGTATCCCAATTACGTTACAGCGGAAGGCCTCAGCT